>NZ_DAOLKE010000112.1:0-10289 GCF_035331805.1 Plasticicumulans sp.
GCGGGCGGGGCGGCGGGCGGTTCGCTGCGCCGGGGCGGTTCCGGTGCGCGGCTCGAACCGATCTCGATCTGCACGGCGACCTCGCCCTGCGGATGCAGGCCGGCGAGGGCGGTGCGGATCACGTCGAGGAAGTTCTCGCGCACATGGTCGAGCACGAACTTGTTCGGCGCGAGCAGGCGCAGGCCGCCGTCCTCGACGATGGCCTGCAGCGGGCGCACCCAGGTATTCAGTTGCTGTTCGCTCAGCTCGTGCTCCAGACGGGCGAGGCAGAGCTTCCAGAGCGCGTCGTCCACGCGGGACTCCTCCGGCGGCAGGCTCGGGCGAAAGCCGCGGAGTCTATGCGTTCGGGGCCGAGTTATCCACAGTCGGTCCCCGCTTCGTCCACGCTTCCTGCACCGGTTCTTGCATTGACAGTGCCGGGGCCGGACCGCTAATCTCCCGCGCCTTGTTTGCGCGCCGCGTCCGCCCCGGACGTGCGCCGCCAGCGACACCCCAGAAAAATCCCACTGAATTCAACCGGATCGAACCGCCATGAAGCGCACCTTCCAGCCCAGCGTCCTGCACCGCAAGCGTACCCACGGTTTCCGTGCCCGCATGGCCACCAAGAACGGTCGCCTGGTGCTGAAGGCCCGCCGCGCCAAGGGTCGTGCGCGCCTGACGCCGTAAGCGCCGTGGCCGGCGGCGCGCGCTTCGAACGGCGCGCCCGCCTGGTGCGCAAGGCCGACTTCCAGGCGGTCTTCGACCGGGCGGAAAAATCCGGCGACCGTTACTTCACGGTGCTGGCCCGTCCGAACGACCTCGGCCATGCCCGGCTCGGGCTCGCGATCTCCAAGCGGGCCTCGAAGCTCGCCGTGGTCCGCAACACGATCAAGCGCCTCGTGCGCGAAAGCTTCCGGCAGCGCCTCGCCGGGCTCGGTGGCCTCGATTTCGTCGTGATGGCCCGGCCCGGGCTCGCCGAAGTCGAACATCCCGCCCTCTTCGAAGCGCTGGACCGGCACTGGAGCCGACTGGTGAAGCGATGCGCACGCTCGTGATGCTGCTCATCCGCGCCTATCGCCTGCTGCTGAGTCCGCTGCTCGGCCCCCGCTGCCGCTTTCATCCGAGCTGTTCCGCGTACGCGCTCGAAGCCGTCGAACGCTTCGGCACGCTGCGCGGCGGCTGGCTGGCCCTGCGGCGCCTCGGGCGCTGCCACCCCTGGCACCCGGGCGGCTACGATCCCGTTCCCCCGAGCCTCGAGAGAGACTGATGGAAAACCAGAGACTCGTGTTGGTCATCGCGCTCGCCTTCACGGCCTTCCTGATCTGGCAGCAGTGGATCACCGAGCACGCGCCGAAACCGGCACCGGCAGCGGTCGCGACCACTGCCCCGGCCACGCCGGGCAGCGCCGAGGCCGGGCGCAGCGACGTGCCGCTTGCGCCGGGCACGCCGGCCGCCACGGCGCAGAACAGCGCCCTGGCGCGCGGTGCGCGCATCAAGGTCACGACCGATGTCTACGAGGCCGAGATCGACAGCGTCGGCGGCGACCTGCGCCGCATCGGCCTGCGCCGCTATCCGGAATCGCTGGAGCAGCGCGAGCAGCCCTTCGTGCTGATGCGCGATGCCGGCGGCGAGGTGTTCGTCGCGCAGTCCGGCCTGCGGGCCGCCAAGGGGGCCGCGCCCGATCACTACGCCGTCTATACCGCCGAGCGCAGCGACTATGCGCTGACCGAGGGCCAGGACTCGCTGGTGGTGCGGCTCGACTGGACCGACGCCTCCGGCGTGAAGGTGGTCAAGACCTACACCTTCCACCGCGGCAGCTATGTCATCGATGTCGCCGAGACCGTCGAAAACGGCTCCGCCGAGGACTGGCAGGGCGTGGCCTACTGGCAGCTGCAGCGCGAGGCGCCGGCGAGCAGCGGCGGCGGCATCGGCCAGACCTACACCTATACCGGCGGCATCGTCTCGACGCCGGAAAAGACCTACGAGAAGCATTCCTTCGATGACCTGAAGAAGACGCCGGTCAACGAGACCGTCACCGGCGGCTGGGTCGCGATGATCCAGCACTACTTCCTCGGCGCGCTGATCCCGGCCTCGCAGTCGGAGCGCAACGTCTTCTACTCGCTCGCGGTCGGCGGCAACCGCTACGTGCTCGGCATGAGCGGCGCGCAGCTTGCGAGCGTCGCGCCGGGGGCGAGCAGCACCTTCCAGTCGAAGCTCTACGTCGGCCCGAAGATCCAGGACCGCATGGCCGAGGTCGCGCCGCATCTGGAGCTGACCGTCGACTACGGCAAGCTGACGATCCTCGCCGAGCCGCTGTTCTGGGCGCTGAAGCATCTGCACGCGCTGCTCGGCAACTGGGGCTGGGCGATCATCGTGCTGACGCTGCTGCTGAAGGCGGCGTTCTACAAGCTCTCCGAGACCAGCTACCGCTCGATGGCCAACATGCGCAAGCTCGGGCCGAAGCTGCAGTCGCTGAAGGAACGCTACGGCGACGACAAGCAGAAGCTCAATCAGGCGATGATGGAGATGTACCGCAAGGAGAAGATCAACCCGCTCGGCGGCTGCCTGCCGATCCTCGTGCAGATCCCGGTGTTCATCGCGCTGTACTGGATGCTGCTCGAAAGCGTCGAGCTGCGGCAGGCGCCGTTCATGGGCTGGATCCAGGACCTCTCGGTCAAGGACCCGTACTACGTGCTGCCGCTGATCATGGGCGTGTCGATGTTCGTGCAGCAGAAGCTGTCGCCGGCCCCGCCCGATCCGGTGCAGGCCAAGGTCATGATGGCGATGCCGGTGGTCTTCACGTTCATGTTCCTGTGGTTCCCGTCCGGTCTGGTGCTGTACTGGGTGGTCAACAACTGCGTGTCGATCCTGCAGCAGTGGGTGATCACGAAGCGCATCGAGGCCGGCGAGGACAAGGCCGCGGCCACGAGCGGCTGAGCCTTTCCCCGTTCATCCCGCAAGGCCCGCGAGGGGCGTGTGACGCAGACCGCGTCCGCGCCCCTCGCGCATTTGTGCCGTCCGCCGTTCCTGCTCCGAGTCTGCCGCGATGCACGAATCCGCCGATCCCGCTGCCGCTCCCGAAACCCGGGTCACCGCCACCGCCACCCCGGACACCACCGACACGATTGCCGCGATCGCCACCGCGCCGGGCCGCGGTGGCGTCGGCATCGTGCGCATCAGCGGGCCGGCGGTGCCCGGGATCGCCGAAGGGCTGATCGCGCGGCTGCCGCCGCCGCGTCAGGCGGTCTGCCGGCATTTCCGCGCCGCCGACGGCACGCCGATCGATGCCGGTCTGGCGCTGTACTTCCCGGCGCCGCATTCGTACACCGGCGAGGCCGTGCTCGAACTGCAGGGCCACGGCGGGCCGGTGGTGCTCGACCTGCTGCTCGCGCGCGCCTGCGCGCTCGGGGCGCGCCCGGCGCGGCCCGGCGAGTTCACCGAGCGCGCCTTCCTGAACGGGCGCATGGATCTCGCCCAGGCCGAGGCGGTCGCCGACCTGATCGACGCCGCCAGCGCCCAGGCCGCGCGCGCCGCGCTCGCCTCGCTCGATGGCGTGTTCTCGCAGCGCGTGCACGCGCTCGCCGACGGGCTGCTGGAACTGCGGCTGTGGGTCGAGGCCGCGATCGACTTTCCGGAGGAGGACATCGACTTCCTCGCCGACGGGGCGCTGCTCGCCCGCGCCGATGCGCTCGCGAGCGGGCTCGATGCACTGCTCGCCGCCGCCGTGCAGGGGCGGCTGCTCAGCGAGGGCATGCGCGTCGTCATCGCCGGGCGGCCGAATGCCGGCAAGTCCTCGCTGCTCAATCGTCTGGCCGGCTACGAGGCGGCGATCGTCACCGACATCCCGGGCACGACGCGCGACGTGCTGCGCGAGCGCATCGCGCTCGACGGCCTGCCGCTGCACGTCATCGACACCGCCGGCCTGCGCGATTCCGACGATCCGGTCGAGCAGGAAGGCATCCGCCGTGCCTGGCAGGAGATCGGACGCGCCGACCGGCTGCTGCTGCTGGTCGAGGACGCCGAGGGTCTGACGGCCGCGGATGCGGCGCTGCGTGCGCGGCTGCCGGCCACGCTGGCGCTGACGCTGGTGCGCAACAAGATCGATCTGAGCGGGGCTGCGCCCGGCGAGGCTCAAGGCGAGTGGGGGCCGGAAGTCCGGCTGAGCGCGCGTACCGGGGCCGGTCTCGATGCGCTCGCCGCTCACCTAAAGCATTGCATGGGCTTTGCCGATAAGCAGGAAGGTGCGTTCACGGCCCGCCGCCGCCACCTCGACGCCCTCGAACGGACGCGCGTGCATCTGCAGGATGCGCGCCTGCGCCTGGCCGGGCGTCAGGGCGAGCTTGCGGCCGAGGATCTGCGCCGCGCCCATGCCGCGCTCGGCGAGATCACCGGCGAGGTCAGCGCCGATGACTTGCTCGGCGCGATCTTCGGGCAATTTTGCATAGGCAAGTAAGGCTTGCCACCGGAATTGCGCAGTGCGGCATAACCTTGAATTACTGTAATTTTTCCTGACACGGCATCGACGCCGGTTTGTGCTGCACGCAATCATGGCCCTCCCCGACGGCAGCGGATGCCGGGGCGCTGCACCGGTTCCCGGAAGCGTCCGCCCGCCGCCGCCGCAGCGGCCGCCGGCAGTGGCGCAGTCCCTTGCAGATGCCCCGACGATCTCCCTGACCCCCCGCATTCCGGAGAGCGCTTATGCACCGCAGCTGGTTTTCCCGCCTGTTCGGCGGCTCGACACGTGACGAGGCCTTTGCTCCCGTGCCGGCGACGGAGGCCAGGAAAGCCGAGGCCGGCGGCTTCGATTCGGCCGAGAGCCTGCGCGCCTGCCTCGACTGCCTGCCCGGCAACGTGTTCTTCGCCGACCCGGCCTTCCGGCTCACGTACATGAACGACGCGGCGCGGCACACCGTGCAGGCGGTCGAGCCCGAGATCCGGCGCGTGTTCGGCGTCAGCGCCGCCGACATCCTGAACGGCTCGATCCACCGCTTCCACCGCGATCCGGCGCGCGTCGAGGCCATCCTGCAGAACTACGTGCAGACGCTGCCGCGCGAGGCGACCTTCTCGTTCGGCAGCGTCACGCTGCGCACCGCGATCAACGCCGTGCTGACCCCGGACCGGCGCCTGCTCGGCTACATCGTCAACTGGGAGGACGTCTCGCGCCTGCGCTCGATGGAGGCCGAGGTCGAGGAACGGCGCGAGCGCGCCCGCCAGTCCGCCGAAGACCTGCTGCACCGGCTCAACGAGCTGCGCACCAGCGTGCAGGAGATCTCGCACAGCGCCGCGCAGGTGGTCGAAGTCTCGAACACCGGCCAGACCACCGCCGATGCCGCCAGTGAATCGATCCGCAAGCTCGGCACGCAGAGCCAGGAGATCGGCAGCGTGCTGAAGCTGATCGACACCATCGCCGCGCAGACGCGGCTGCTGGCGCTGAACGCCACGATCGAGGCCGCGCGCGCCGGCGATGCCGGCAAGGGCTTCGCGGTGGTCGCCAACGAGGTCAAGGAACTGGCGGCAGCGACGGCCGGGGCCACCGAGGAAATTTCCGCGAAGATCGGCGCCATCCGCAGCGGTGTCACCGAGGCGGTCGAGGCGATCGAGCGCATCCAGTCGATCATGCGCGAGGTGCACCGGCTGCAGATGACGGTGGCCGCGGCGGTCGAGGAACAGAGCGTCGTGGTCGGCGAGCTCGGCCGCGGCGCGAGCGAAGTGCTGTAAGCCCGGCGCGACGGCCGGCGGGCGACCGGTTTCAACAGATTTCAACTGAATTTCAGACGGCGGCCCGGCCGCCGATGGTGCATTCAAGACCGGCACGCGAAGCTGCGGATCGCCGGAAGCATTGGGAGAATGAGGCGATGGGCAAGCGTGCACTGGTGATCGACGATTCGCGGGCGATGCGACGCGTGATCGCGAACATCCTGACCGAGCGCGGCTTCGAGGTGCTGGAGGCCGAGAACGGCCAGGTCGCCCTCGACCAGCTCGAAGCGAATCCCGGCATCGAGGTCGCGCTGGTCGACTGGAACATGCCGGTCATGAACGGCTACGACTTCATCAAGGCCGTGCGTGCGCAGCCGAAGTACGCGCGCCTGACGATGATGATGGTCACGACCGAAACCGAGATGAGCCAGGTGGTGAGGGCCCTGGCCGCCGGCGCGAACGAATACGTCATGAAGCCGTTCACGGCCGATGCGCTGGTCGAGAAGCTTGAACTGCTCGGACTGCTCTGAACCTCGCGGGACCGCGACCGGATCGCACGGACAAGACCGCAGCCCGGACGAGCGTCAGGATCCGTGACGACGCGGGGGCGCACAAGAAAGCTGTACCGGGAGTGAGGCGATGACACCGAGCAGTGCCGATTACGACTACATCCGCCGGCTGGTGCAGGACCACTCGGCCATCATGCTGGAGGCCGGCAAGGAATACCTGCTCGGCCTGCGCCTGCAGGGCCTGATGACCCGCCACGGCTGCGCCGACATCCCCGCGCTGGTGCAGAAGCTGCGCAGTGACCGCAGCGGCGCGCTGTCGCGCGAGGTCGTCGAGGCGATGACCAACAACGAGACCTCGTTCTTCCGCGACCTGCATCCGTTCGAGACGCTGCGCAAGGTCATCGTGCCCGAGCTGATCCGCCGCCGCGCCGCCGAGCGCACGCTCGACATCTGGTGCGGGGCCTCGTCGAGCGGCCAGGAGATCTACTCGGTGGCGCTGACGCTGCGCGAGCACTTCCCGGAGCTGGTGAACTGGCGGCTCAACATCGTCTCGACCGACCTGTCGCGCGAGATGGTCCAGCGCGGCCGCGACGGCCGCTACAGCCAGATCGAGGTCAACCGCGGCCTGCCGGCGATGCTGCTCGTGAAGTACTTCGAGCGCTCGGGCATGGATTACTACGTCAAGCCCGACATCCGGCGCATGGTCGATTTCCGCGAGCTGAACCTCAACGGCCCGTGGAGCGGCGTGCCCTCGCGCCTCGACATCGTGTTCATGCGCAACGTGCTGATCTACTTCGAGGATGCCGTCAAGCGCCGCATCCTCGCCAAGGTTCACGATCTGCTGCGCCCGGACGGCTACCTGTTCCTCGGCGGTTCCGAAACCACGCTGAACCTCGAAGACCGCCTCGAACAGGTGCAGCTCGAACGCACGCGCTGCTTCCGCCGCCGGCACTGAGCCGGCACGGGCCGGTGATACGGAAAAGCCTCGTTTAAGCCGGCCATCCACCGGCATCTGCTAGAGTCCGCGCCTTCTCGCGCGGGCCTCCGGCAACAGCAGCACGGGTGCCCGCTCCGTCGCTGCCCCCGGATGTCCGCCCATGCAGAAGCTCCCGACCGTGCTCGCCCTGAGCACCACCGTCCTCGCGCTCGCCGTCTCGCTTTCCGGCTGCGAGCAGTCCGATCCGGACAGCCCGGCCTTCAAGCGCCGTCAGGCCTTCAAGCAGATCGTCCGGGCCGCCGAACCGCTCGGCAAGATGGCGCGCGGCAAGGACCCGTACCAGCCCGACACCTTCATCGACCGTGCGCACGAACTGCAGCAGGTCGCCGGCCTGCCCTGGGATCACTTTCCGCCGCCGCAGCCCACCGATCGCGAGAAGACGCGCGCGAAGCCGGCGATCTGGCAGCAGACCGAAAAATTCGAGACCGAGCGCCGCAACTTCATCGCCGCGGTCAACGGCGTGGTCGCCGCCGGCGACACGCGCAGCCTCGATCGCGTGCGCCCGGCGGTCGAGAAGCTCGAAAACGCCTGCATGAGCTGCCACAAGGCCTTCCGCGCCGACTGAGCCTGCAGCGCTGCCGTGCTGCGGGTGCAACACGCCGCCTTCAAGTCGCGGGGGGGCGTGGCTACACTGGGCGCCCTTTTTCCGCCCGCCGTCCCGCCCGAGGCTTCGCGCTTTGAAGACGCAACTCGCCGAACTCCTGTCGCAGGCGCTCGCCCGCCTGCAAGCCGAAGGTCTGCTGCCGGCCGGCGCCGCTCCGGCCGAACCGGCGCTCGAACGCACGCGCGACCGTGCGCACGGCGACTACGCGAGCAACGTCGCGCTGGCCTGCGCGAAGGCGGCGAAGCGCAAGCCGCGCGAGCTGGCCGAGGCGCTGGTCGCGGCGCTGCCGGCCTCGGCGCTCATTGCGAAGGTCGAGATCGCCGGTCCCGGCTTCATCAACTTCTTCCTGGCCGCCGATGCGCAGGCCGCGGTCGTGCGCCGCGTGCTGATGCAGGGCGAAGGCTACGGTCGCTCGAACACCGGCGCCGGGCGCAAGGTCATGGTCGAGTACGTGTCGGCCAACCCGACCGGCCCGCTGCACGTCGGCCACGGCCGCGCCGCGGCGATCGGCGACACGCTGGCGCGGCTGCTGGCGGCGACCGGCTGGGAGGTCACGCGCGAGTTCTATTACAACGATGCCGGCGTGCAGATCGCCAACCTCGCCGTCTCGGTGCAGGCGCGCGCGCAGGGACTGACGCCGGAATCCCCGGACTGGCCGGCCGACGGCTACCGCGGCGACTACATCCTGGAGGTCGCGAAGGCGTATCTCGCCGGTGAGTCCGTGCACGCCGATGACCGCGAGGTCACCGGCAAGGCTGATCCGGACGATACCGACGCGATCCGGGCCTTCGCGGTCGCGTATCTGAGGCGCGAGCAGGATCTCGATCTGAAGGCCTTCGGCGTCGGCTTCGACCGCTACTTCCTCGAATCCAGCCTGTACGCCGACGGGCTGGTCGAGGCGACCGTCGCGCGCCTGGCCGAGACCGGCCACAGCTACGAGGCCGACGGCGCGCTGTGGCTGCGCTCGACCGACTTCGGCGACGACAAGGATCGCGTGATGCGCAAGCGCGACGGCACGTTCACGTACTTCCTGCCCGATGTCGCCTACCACCGCACCAAGTGGGAGCGCGGCCACGTGCGCGCGATCACCGAACTCGGCGCCGACCACCACGGCTCGCTCGCGCGCGTGCGCGCCGGCCTGCAGGCGCTCGACATCGGCATCCCGGCCGGCTGGCCCGAGTACGTGCTGCACCAGATGGTCACCGTGATGCGCGGCGGCGAGGAGGTGAAGATCTCCAAGCGCGCCGGCGGTTACGTGACGCTGCGCGATCTGATCGACGAGGTCGGACGCGATGCGACGCGGTTTTTCTTCCTGATGCGCAAGGCCGATTCGCATCTGGTGTTCGATGTCGATCTGGCCCGCCAGCAGTCGCTCGACAACCCGGTCTACTACCTGCAGTACGCGCATGCGCGCGTCTGCAGCGTGCTGCGTCAGGCGGGCGAGAAGGGGCTCGACTACGACGAGGCGGCCGGGTTCGCGGCGCTGGCGCGGCTGGTGGAGCCGCACGAGGAAACCCTGCTGACGCTGCTCGACCGCTATCCGGAAGTCATCGAACTGGCGGCCGGCAGCGACGAGCCGCAGCTGCTGCCGGCCTATCTGCGCGAACTCGCGCAGGCCTTCCATGCCTACTACAACGCGCACGCCTTCCTGGTCGATGACGCGGCGCTGCGCAACGCCCGCCTCGCCCTGATCCTCGCGGTGCGCCGCGTGCTCGCCAGCGGCCTCGACCTGCTCGGCGTTTCGGCGCCGGAGACCATGTGAGCCATAGCCGATGAGCGTGCGCCGCGACTACAAGCCCAGGACGGCTGAAAAGAAGCCTGCCAACCGCGGCGTGCGCGTGCTCGGCTGGGCCGTCGTCACGCTGGCGCTGTTCGGTGCCGGAGCCGGCGGCTGGGGCTGGTGGCAGAAGCACAGGGCGGCAAAGGCCGAGGAGGCGGCCGCCGCAGCGGCAGCGGCCGGTCAGGCCGGCCCGGCCGGCGGCAAGCCGTCGCTGGCGACGCTGAAGGCGCAGGATGCGCGCGCGGTCGGCAGCTCCTCGACCGCCGCCAGGCCCGGCGCGCTGCCCGAGCTGCCGCCGTCGCGCTTTTCGTTCTATCACGACCTGCAGAAGCGTCAGGTGCAGATCCAGCAGGACGAGATCGGCCGCAGCGGCAAGGGTCCGGTGCCCGAAGGCGCGCTGAACGCGCAGACCATCGTCGCCCCCCCGCCGGCGCAAGCTCCGGCGCCGAAACCGGCTCCGGCCGCCAGCCCGCGAATCGCGCCCGCGGATTTTGGGGAATGGGCTCGTTGGCCACGCTCCACATGATCACGCTGGGATGGTTCTTGTCGCGGGCGATCAGCTCGTCGATTGCTCGCAGGCATTCCCGCAGATGGATGGGGATCAACTCGGGCGTCTCGAACTGCAGCGAGACGGCCGGGATCTCGTCGATGATTAGGAAGCCCGCGCGGTCGGCCAGCTGCATCTCTTCTTCGCTGTAGGGGTAATGCGAGGTGCGGTAGCTG
>NZ_DAOLKE010000113.1:0-10264 GCF_035331805.1 Plasticicumulans sp.
CCATGCGTGCCCTGCCGCTGCTGTGCCTGCTGTTTGCGTGGCTGTCCGCCATGCCTGCCCATGCCTTTGAAGACAAGACCCTCGGCGTCGCGGCCGATCAGTACCGGGCGGCGCTGATCGCGCAGGCCGGCAAGGTGCTGCCGCCGGATACGCAGGCGAAGGCCGATGCGGCGTTGAAGGCGAAGAAGTGGGGGGAGGCGATCGTGCCGCTTGAGCTGCTGGTGCGCGCGCACCCCGATGACGGGCCGCTGTGGCTGAAGCTCGCGCGCGCCCGCGGCAACAGCAATCCGCAGGACGAGCGCGCGCGGCCGGCGGCGTATGCGGCGCTGCGCCTCGCCAAGAGCGCCGAGGAACAGGCGGCGGCGCTGTTCGTGCTCGGGCGGCTGACCGAGGTCAATCAGGACGGGCGCGCGGCGCTCGCGATGTATGACGAGGGGCTGGCGCTGGTGCCGGACGAGGGCATCGCCAGGCGCGCCGCCAACCTGCGCGCGACGCTCATCATCAAGCCGGTCAACGCGGCGGTGGAGGAAGAGTCCGCGACGCCGCGCTTCTGCGTCGAATTCAGCGACCCGCTCTCGAAGGCCCGCCAGTACCACTACGAGGACTTCCTGCAGACCGAGCCGGCGGTGCGGCTGTCGGTGACGGTGCGCGACACCAAGCTCTGCGCCGAGGGCGTCGAGTGGGGCCAGGGCTACCGGGTGACGGTGCGCGCCGGCGTGCCGGGGGCGAAAGGCGATCGCACGGCCAGCAGCGAGACCTTCACGCTGGCGTTCCCGGACCGCAAGCCGAGTGTGGCCTTCCGTGGCAACGGCTACGTGCTGCCGCGCAAGGCCGGGCAGATGCTGCCGGTGGTCAGCGTCAACCTGCCGGCGGCGGAACTGAAGCTGCTGCGCATCAACGACCGCAACCTGATCCGCGAAGTCCTCAACGGCAGCTTCGACGAGGCGCTGTACGGCTCCGACGAGGATGCGATCGCCAGCGACCGCGGCGAGGAGGTCTGGCACGGCAGCGTCGAGTTCGCCGGCGACAAGAACCGCGAGACGGTGACGCTGCTGCCGCTCAAGACCGTGCTGCCGGAGACGAAACCCGGCGTCTACGTGCTGACCGCCCGCCCGCCGCGCAAGCAGGCCCCCGCCGCCGGCGACGAGGACGATGACTACGACTACGACGTGCATGCGACGCAGTGGCTGATCGTCTCGGACCTTGGCCTGAGCGTGCTGCGCGGCGCCGATGGCCTGCACGTGTTCGTGCGCTCGCTCGAATCCGGCCGGCCGGCGCCGAACGTCGAACTGCGGCTGCTGGCGCGCAACAACACCGAACTCGCGACCGTGACCAGCGATGCCGAGGGGCGCGCGAAGTTCGATCCCGGCCTGCTGCGCGCCAGCGGCGGGCGCGCGGTGCGCGGCCTCTATGCCTACGGGCCGGGCGGTGACTTCAACCTGCTCGATCTCGGCCAGCCGGCGTTTGATCTGTCCGATCGCGGCGTCGATGGCCGCGTGCAGCCGGTCGGGCTCGATGCCTTCCTGTATACGGAGCGCGGCGTCTACCGGCCCGGCGAGGCGGTGGAGCTGAGCGCGCTGCTGCGCGATGCCGGCGCGGCCGCGGTCGAGAACCTGCCGGTGACGCTGATCGTGCGCCGCCCCGACGGCGAGGAGGCCGAACGGCGCGTGCTCGCCCCCGGCGCACCGGGCGCGTATCACACCCGCCTCGAACTGCCGGCCAACGCCCGCAGCGGCACCTGGACCGCGCGCCTGCACGCCGAGCCGGACGGGCCGGCGATCGGCGAGCGGCGCTTCCAGGTCGAGGACTTCGTGCCGCAGCAGATCAAGGTGGAACTCGCCACCGACCAGCCGTTCCTGACGCCGGATTCGGCGGTCGTGCTCGCGATCAGCGGCCAGTTCCTGTACGGCGCGCCGGCCGCCGGCCTGCCGGTCGAGATGGATGCGACGCTCGAAGCCGATCCCGATCCGTATCCGCAGTTCGCGGGCTACCGCTTCGGGCTGGTGCAGGACGAATGGGAGCCGGCCTACCAGAACCTGGAAGGTCTGCCGCAGGCCACCGACGAGGAGGGCCGGGCGGTGGCGCGCATCGAGGCGCCGCCGGTGCCCGATACCGGCCGGCCGCTGCGCCTGAGCGTGCGCGTCGGCATCGAGGAACCGGGCGGGCGGCCGGTGCGCCGCGTCGTGCGCCTGCCGTACCGGACCACACCTTACGCCCTCGGCATCCGCCCCGGCTTCGACGCCGGGCAGGGCCTGAAGCAGGGCGCGGCAGCGCCGTTCGAGCTGATCGCGGTCGGGGCCGACGGCAAGGTGCGCGAGGCCAAAGGCTTGCGCTGGGAGCTGTACCGCGAGAACTGGGATTACTACTGGTTCCACAACGGCGACACCGGCCGCTTCGACTACAAGCTGCTGCTGCGCGACGGCGCGCCGGTCGCAGGGGGCGCGCTCGATATCGGGATGGACGCGCCGGCGAAGCTCAATACCGCCGCACTCGACTACGGCCCGTACCGGCTGGAGGTCTACGACCCGGCCGGCACGACGGCGAGCAGCGTGCGCTTCACGGTCGGCTGGTACGCGGCCCCGAGCGCCGGCGACCGGCCCGATCAGCTGCGCGTGACGCTCGATCAGCCACGCTACGCCGCGGGCGCGAGCGCGAAGGTGCGCGTGCAGCCGCCGTTTGCCGGCGAGGTGCTGCTGACGGTCGTGAGCCACAAGCTCTGGCTCGCGCACTCGCAGTACGTGCCGGCCGAGGGCGCGACCATCGATCTGCCGGTCGATGCCGACTGGGGACCGGGCGTGTACGTGAGCGCGACGGCATTCCGGGCCGGGCGCGAGGCGCCGGCGGTCGGGCCGGGGCGCGCGATCGGGCTTGCCTGGCTTGCGCTCGATGATGCGCCGCGCCGGCTCGACGTGAAGCTCGACGCCCCGGCCGAATGGCGGCCGCGCCAGACCGTGCAGCTGCCGGTGACGCTCAGCGGCGCCGATGGCAGCAGCGGCGGCAAGGGCGTGACGCTGACCGTCGCCGCGGTCGACGAGGGCATCCTGCAGCTCACCGACTTCGAGACGCCGGACCCGGTCGGCTGGTACCTCGGCAAGCGCCGGCTCGGACTCGACATGCTCGATGTCTACGGCCGGCTGATCGCACCGGCCGAGGGGCGTGCCGGTGAACTGCGCAGCGGCGGCGATGCCGACAGCCGCCTGCTCGATGGCGCACAGCTCAAACACAAGCAGAGCGTCGCGCTGTTCTCGGGCTTCGTGACGCCGGATGCGCAGGGACGGGTGAGCGTGCCGCTGGCGCTGCCGGACTTCAACGGCCGGCTGCGGCTGATGGCGGTCGCCTGGGACCGCACGCGCGTCGGTCGCGGCGAGGCACAGGTGCCGGTGCGTGATCCGCTGGTCGCCGAAGCCTATCTGCCGCGCTTCCTCGCGCCCGGCGACCGCGCGCAGGTGCGCACGCAGTTCGATGATCTCGCCGCCGCGCCCGGCGACTGGCAGGTGCAGTACGCCGTCAGCGGGCCGGTGACGATCGAAGGCTCGCCTGCGCAGACGCTCGCGCTCGGCAACGGCCGGCCGAAGCAGGTGCGCGGTGCGCTTGCGCTCAGTGCCACCGGCGTTGGCGATGCGCGCCTGACGCTGACCGTGACCGGCCCGGACGGCAGCCGCATCGAACGCGAATGGCCGTTCACGGTGCGCGCCGCGCAGGCCGTGCAGACCTTCGCCGAGACGAAGGCGCTCGCGCCGGGCGCGAAGCTCGCACTCGGCGCCGATCTGCTCGGCGGCTGGCTGCCGGGCAGCGGACGCGTCGACGTGCTCGCCTCGTCACGGCCGCCGATCGACGTGCCGGCGCTCCTCGATGCGCTCGATCGCTATCCGTATGGCTGCGCCGAGCAGACCACCAGCCGCGCGCTGCCGCTGTTGTACGCCAACGATCTCGCCCGCGACTGGCTCGGCGGCGAGGCGGTCGATCCGGCGCTGCCGAAGCGCGTGCAGGACGCCATCGCCCGGCTGCTCGCGCAGCAGAGGAGCGATGGCGGCTTCGGGCTGTGGCGCGCGCTCGATGATCCGAATCCGTGGCTGAACGCCTACGTCATGAACTTCCTCGTGCGTGCGAAGGAGCAGGGCTATCTGGTGCCGGAAGTGGCGCTGAAGCACGGGCTGGCGGCGCTGCACGATGCGCTGAACAGCCGCAGCGACCCGGACGAGCGCGAACTCGCGACGCGCGCGGCCAGTGCCTACGTGCTGGCGCGCGCGCAGGCGGCCACGCCCGGCGAGCTGCGCTACCTGCACGATGCCTGGCTCGCGAAGATGCCGACCGAGCTGGCGGCCGCGCAGCTCGGCGCGGCGCTGGCGCGCTACGGCGACAGCGAGCGCGCGCGCGCGGCCTTCGACCATGCCTTCGCGCTGCAGGCGCGGCCGTACTACTGGTGGGATTACGGCAGTGCGCTGCGTGACCGCGCCGCCCTGCTCGCGCTCGCCACCGAGGCCGGCCAGAGCGCGCGCATCGGCGATCTGGCCACCGATGTCGCGCGCGAGGCCGACGGCCGGCGCTACCTCAGCACGCAGGAGCAGGCCTGGCTGCTGCTCGCTGCGCAGGCGCTCGGCGCCGGTCAGGGCCAGCTTGCGATCAGCCGCGACGGCGCGCCGTGGGCGCAGGGCAAGGCGCGTGCGCGGCTGCGGCCGGAAGCCGCAGCGCTCGAACGCGGCCTCACGCTCGCCAACGACGCGCAGGCGCAGACCTGGGTGCGCGTGACGCGCAGCGGCATCCCGAGCGCCGACCAGCCGGCGGCGAGCGAGGGCATCACGGTCACGCGCCAGTGGTACACGCTCGACGGCAAGCCGCTGCCGCCCGGCCCGGGCCTGGTCAAGGCCGGCACGACGCTGGTCGCCGTGATCGGCGGCGAGGTCGCGGCCGGCGAGTACGTGCAGGGACTGGTCGTCGATCTGCTGCCGGCCGGCTTCGAGCTCGAAAACGCCGCCCTCGGCCCGAACCGCGCACCGTCCGAACTGCCGTGGCTGCCGACGCTGACCGAGCCCGATCACGTCGAGCTGCGCGATGACCGCTACGTCGCCGCGATCGGGCTGGAGGACGGCACGCGCCGCTTCACGCTCGCGTATCTGGTGCGCGCCATCACGCCCGGCGACTACCGCGTGCCGGCCGTGCTCGCCGAGGACATGTACCGGCCGCAGCTGCGCGGGCGCGGGGCGATGGGGCGGGTGAAGATCGAGTGAGGCGGAACCCGGTGTGGCGGGGGGCGGCGCACACCCGCCTGCGATTCATCCCCTGTCCCGGAGCGGGACAGGGGAGGGGGCGCGGCAGGCAAACGACGGACCGGCCGGTTGCCGGGCCGTGGTCGTGGCGCGCGCGTATCGGTGTACTGCTGCTGGCTGCGGTCTTCTTCGCGCTGGTCACGGCCGACCGCCTGCTGCCGCCCGAGCTGTCGCGCCTGCAGCACGAATCCCTGCGCGTGCTCGCCGCCGACGGCACGCTGCTGCACGTCGAGCGCTCGGCGGATGGCTACTGGCGGCTGCCGGTGCGGCTCGCCGAGGTCGATCCGGCCTACGTCGCGGCGCTGCTCGCCTTCGAGGACCAGCGCTTCCGCCGGCATCCGGGCGTCGATCCGCTCGCACTCGCGCGCGCCGCCGGCCAGTGGCTCCGGCACGGGCGGATCGTTTCCGGCGGTTCGACGATCACGATGCAGCTCGCGCGCCTGCTCGAACCGCGCCCGCGCACGCTCGGCGCCAAGCTCATCGAATGCCTGCGCGCGCTGCAGCTCGAAGCGCACTTTTCCAAGGACGAGCTGCTGGCGATGTATCTGACGCTGGCCCCGTACGGCGGCAACCTCGAAGGCCTGCGCGCGGCGAGCCTCGCGTGGTTCGGCAAGTCGCCGCGCGAGCTGCGTCCGGCCGAATACGCGCTGCTGGTGGCGCTGCCGCAGTCGCCGACCCGGCTGCGCCCGGATCGCCGGCCCGAGGCCGCACGCCTGGCGCGCGACAAGGTGCTGATGCGCCTGGCCGCGGCCGGCGTGCTCGATGCCGCCCGGGCTGCCGAGGCGCGCGAGGAGGCCGTGCCGGCACAGCGCCTGACGCTGCCGCGCGCGGTGCCGCATCTTGCCGCCGCGCTGCACGCGGCGCAGCCGCAAGCCTTCGAACTGCACTCGACGCTCGATGCGCGCGTGCAGGCCGAGACCGCGACGCTCGCGCAGCGCGCGCTTGCCGGACTGGGGGCGCAGGTCAATGCCGCGCTCGTCGTCGTCGAGCAGCGCAGCGGGCGCGTGCTCGCCTACGTCGGTGCCGCCGAGCTCCGTGATCCGCAGCGCCACGGCAGCGTCGATCTGCTGCGCGCGCTGCGCTCGCCGGGCTCGACGCTGAAGCCGCTGGTCTACGGCCTCGCCTTCGACGACGGCGTGCTGCACCCGGACACGCGCATCGACGATGTGCCGACGCGCTTCGGCGACTATTCGCCCGGCAACTTCATGGAGCGCTACTACGGCGAGGTCAGCGTGCGCGAGGCGCTGCAGCGCTCGCTGAACGTGCCGGCGGTGGCGGTGCTCGATCGCGTCGGGCCGCTGCGCGTCGCGCAGCGCCTGCGCGAGGCCGGGCTCGAACTGCAGCTGCCGGACGGTGCCGCGCCGGGGCTGCCGATCGTGCTCGGCGGCGCCGGCATGCGGCTCTGGGATCTCGCCGGCCTGTACGCGGCGCTCGCCAACGGCGGCAGCGCACCGCCGCTGACGCTGATGGAAGCGGCAGCGGCCGTGCCCCGGCCGCCGATGCGCCTGCTCGGGCCGGTCGCCGCCGAGCAGCTCGCGCGCATCCTCGAAGACGCGCCGCCGCCGGCCGAGGCCGTGCCGCCCGGCGACACGCGCCAGCCGCGCCGCATCGCTTACAAGACCGGCACCTCCTACGGCTTTCGCGACGCCTGGGCGCTCGGTTACGACGGTGCGCATACGGTCGGCGTCTGGGTCGGCCGGCCGGATGGCTCGCCGAACCCGGGGCACTTCGGCCGCAACACCGCCGCACCGCTGCTGTGGCGGGTGTTCGACCTGCTGGCCCCGAGCCCGCGCGTCGCCTTCGTCGAGCAGACTCAGTTGCCGGACGGCGGCCGGGCGCTGGCGCCGAACTGGCGGCATCTGGCCGGCTCGGCTGCCCGCGACACGCGCGCGACGCTGGCGCTGAGCTTTCCGCTGCCCGGCGCGCGCGTTGCGTTGCCGGCCGACGGTGCGCCGCTGCCGCTGGTCGCGAGTGGTGGCCTGCGGCCGCTGCGCTGGCTGGTCAACGGCGTGCCGCTCACTGGCTCGCCGATGCGGCGCAGCGTCGCCTGGCAGCCGGACGGGGAGGGGGCCGCGCGTGTGACCGTCGTCGATGCCGCCGGCCAGAGCGCCAGCGCCGAGTTCTGGCTGATGCGCTGAAGCGCCGCCGGCGGACCGGGCGCCGGCCGGGACGTTGCCGCAGTGCCCGGCGGGCTGCAGGCGATCGGGCTGCCGGCAAGCGCCGTCCCGCGTCGGGAGTTTCGTGTGTTACCGGTAAGGATTTCGGTCGGAAATTTTCAATGAATCCACGTCGACTCCGCGTCCCGCTCCGACCCTTCGCTTGCGTTGCATGAAACTTCGGCAAACCAGTTCATCACTGCCGGAAGGCGGGGGATTGATCCGCAAGGGGTTTCAAAAAAATCGGTAATGTTTGCGTGAATGCTGCGTTGCGTCATTGAATTTCACGCCGTTGACAGTCTTTGGCCCCCGTTCTACACCGTGACCATCCGTGATGCCGGAGCGAGGGTCATGGTCGACGTTGAATGCCATGACGAAGATCATGAGGTCTGCTTCGAGCTGCGGCCGAACCGTTCCCTGTCCGCCACCGGCGCGCTGCTGTTCTTCGCAGCGACCGGCTGCGTCTGCGTGACGATCGCCTTTGTCTGCCTTTACTTCGGCTTCTGGCCGGTCGTGCCGTTCACCGGCCTGGAGCTGGCGGCGCTCGGTGCGGCGCTGTGGTGGACGCAGCGCGACAACCGCCGGCGCGAGTCGATCCGCATCGGAGCGCAGCAGGTGATCGTCGAGCGCAGCGGCCGGCGACCGATGCGCGTGGCGCTGACCCGCTGCTGGGTGCGCGTGTCGCTGGAGCCGGACGCGAGCGGGCGCGGCAGCCGGCTCGAACTCGGCACGCACGGCCGGCCGGTCGAGATCGGCGGCTTCCTGACCGAAGCCGAGCGACAGGCGCTGGCCGGCTCGCTGCGCGCGCGGCTGCGCTGCGGCAGGCACGGATACCCATAAATAAGGAGACGGCCCCGGCGTTTTCCGGCGGTCGCCGACCGAAGGCTTGCAACCATCGTGGCGGGTGCCCTGCACACACCCGCTCCGGACCCGCGACGTACGGGTCGCCACCTGAGGAGTACATCGGGCATGTCAGCCTTCCGTCCCTGCGGCCTCGCCGCGACCGGCGTCCTCGGGCTGTGGAGCGCGGCGGTACACGCCGACTTCCAGCTCAACATGACGCCCGGCGTCACCGCCGTCAGCCACCGCATCTACGAGCTGCACATGCTGATCTTCTGGATCTGCGTGGCGATCGGCATCGTCGTGTTCGGCGTGATGTTCTGGTCCGTGTACCACCACCGCAAGTCGCGCGGCGCAGTGGCGGCGCAGTTCCACGAGAGCACGACGATCGAGATCGCCTGGACGATCGTGCCGGTGCTGATCCTGGTCGGCATGGCGATCCCGGCCACGAAGACGCTGGTGCAGATGGAAGACACCTCCAACGCCGACCTGACGATCAAGGTCACCGGCTACCAGTGGAAGTGGCGCTACGACTACCTCGGCGAGGACATCGGCTTCTATTCGAGCCTGAAGACCGACGCCCGCCAGATCCACGGCGAGACCGACAAGGGCGAGCACTACCTGCTCGAAGTCGACAGGCCGCTGGTCGTGCCGGTCGGCAGGAAGGTGCGCATCCTGACCACGGCCTCGGACGTGATCCACGCCTGGTGGGTGCCGGCGCTCGGCTGGAAGCGCGATGCGATCCCGGGCTTCGTCAACGAGTCCTGGGCGAAGATCGACCAGCCCGGCACCTACCGCGGCCAGTGCGCCGAGCTCTGCGGCAAGGATCACGGCTTCATGCCGATCGTCGTCGTCGCGATGAACCAGCCTGATTACGACAAATGGCTGGCCGACACCAAGGCTGCCGCTGCCTCCGAGCGCAACTCGGCCGATCGTGTCTGGGGCAAGGCCGAGCTGATGGCCAAGGGTGCCGAGGTCTACCGCAGCTGCGCGGCCTGCCATCAGGCCAGTGGCGAAGGCATCGCCGGCATGTTCCCGCCGCTGATCCACGGCAAGCCGTTCTCCGGCCCCGAGGCGCTGCTCGAACCGCTGCGCACGCGCGGCTTCCTGTCGGCCGACGGCAAGATCACGGTCGGGCCGCTCGACAAGCACGCCGAGATCGTGCTGAAGGGCATCCCCGGCACGCCGATGGCGGGCTACGCCGGCCAGCTCTCGGACGTCGAGGTCGCCGCCGTGCTGACCTACATCCGCAATTCCTGGGGCAATGACTTCGGCGACGCGGTCCAGCCCTCGATGATCAAGACCCTGCGCTGAACGGGAGACCGGACATGACCGCGACCACCGCCGGACACGATGCCGTTCACGACGGACACGACCACGGCCACGAGCACGCGCCGCCGCGCGGGCTGTGGCGCTGGCTGAGCACGACCAACCACAAGGACATCGGCACGATGTACCTCGTGCTGTCGCTGACGATGTTCTTCATCGGCGGGGCGATGGCGCTGGTGATCCGCGCCGAGCTGTTCCGGCCCGGCCTGCAGCTGGTCGAGCCGATGTTCTTCAACCAGATGACCACGATGCACGCGCTGGTCATGATCTTCGGCGCGGTGATGCCGGCCTTCGTCGGGCTTGCCAACTGGCTGATCCCGATGATGGTCGGCGCGCCGGACATGGCGCTGCCGCGCATGAACAACTGGTCGTTCTGGATCATGCCGTTCGCGTTCGCGCTGCTGTTGTCGACGCTGTTCATGGACGGCGGCGGCCCGGCCGGCGGCTGGACGCTGTACCCGCCGCTGAGCCTGCAGACCGGCGCGGCCTTCCCGTTCGTGATCCTGTCGATTCACATGATGGGCGTGTCGTCGGTGATGGGCGCGATCAACATCATCGCCACGATCCTGAACCTGCGCGCGCCGGGCATGACGCTGATGCGCATGCCGCTGTTCGTGTGGACCTGGCTGATCACCGCCTACCTGCTGATCGCGGTGATGCCGGTGCTGGCCG
>NZ_DAOLKE010000114.1:0-10152 GCF_035331805.1 Plasticicumulans sp.
GCGAGCACGTCGGCACTGCCGCGATCGCGCGACGCGAGCAGCGTGCCGGCATCGCCGGGCTTCGGCCGGCGGTGGGCATCGGCGAGGGTCTGGAAGGGCGCGACGGCTTCGAGTTCGACCTCGGCCGTGCCGCGGCCGGTGACATCGAGCGCCCTGGCGGCGGCGAACGACAGGTCGATGACGCGATCGCCGACGAAGGGGCCGCGGTCGTTGACGCGCAGCACCAGCGACTTGCCGTTGCGCAGGTTCGTGACCTTCACCCAGGTCGGGATCGGCAGCGTCTTGTGCGCGGCCGAGATCTCGTGCATGTCGAAGGGCACGCCGCTGGAGGTCTTCTTGCCGTGGAAGGCATCGCCATACCACGAGGCGATGCCGCGCTCGCGGTAACCCTCGCTGGTGCCGAGCACCTGATAGCGCTTGCCGAACACCACGTAGGACTCGGGGTTGCCGGAGCGGCTCGGCGGCTCGGCGCGCCGGTCGCCCGAATCCGGCGTCGAGCACGCCGCCAGCCACAGCGCGCCGGCCCCCAGCAGCAGTCGCACGGTGACTCGCATCTTCGCGTTCGCAGGCATCGGCCCTCGTCTCCGCTGGCTCAGCGCCGGGCCGCGATCGCTTCGGACAGCTGCGTGACTGCCATCGCGTACAGGGCGCTGAGGTTGTAGCGCGTGATCGCGTAGAAGTTGTCGAAGCAGAGATACGGCTCCAGTCCGGTCTCGCCGTCGAGCGTCACCAGCAGCGCCGTGCGTGCCGCATCGACGGCCGCGGCCGGCTCGACGCCGCGCGCGCGCCACTGCGCGATGCTCAGGCGCGTCAGCGACTTCGGCGCGCGGAAGTTGCTCGACACCGCACCTTCCCAGCCCGGGCCGCTCAGGCGTGCCGGCAGCGCGATCAGCGGATCGGCGCGGCGCCAGCCGCTGTTGGCGAGGTAGTTGGCGATGCTGCCGATCGCATCCTCGGGGTCGGTCCAGAGGTTGCGGTGGCCGTCGCCGTCGAAGTCGATCGCGAGGCGCCGGTAGCTCGACGGCATGAACTGCGCGAGCCCCATCGCGCCGGCGTAGGAGCCGAGCGGCTGGCGGAAGTCGAGACCTTCCTCGGTCGCGAGCACCAGGAAGTTCTCCAGTTCCTTGCGGAAGTAGTCGGCGCGGCGCGGGTAGTCGAAGGCCAGCGTCGCCAGCGCCTCGAACACCGGGAACTTGCCGGTGTTGGCGCCGTAGAGGGTCTCGACGCCGATGATCGCGGTGATCACCTGCCCGGGCACGCCGTAGCGGGCCTCGGCGCGCGCCAGCGCCGCGGCGTTGGTGCGCATGAACTCGACGCCGCCGCCGATGCGTTTTTCGGTCAGGAAGATTTTCCGGTAGGCCGACCACGGCTTGGCTTCGGCCGGGCGGTCCATCAGCTCGATGATCTCGGGGCGCGAGGCGCTCTGCGCGAAGGCGCGGCGCAGCGCCCCGGCGTCGATGCCGTGCCTTGCGGTCATCTCGCGGATGAAGGCGTCGACTTCGCTGCGACCGGCGAAGGGCTGGCCGGTGGCCGGTTCGGCAGCGGCGACCGGGCGCGGGCGGGCTTCGACGACGGGCGGTGTGGCGGTGGCACAGGCGCCGAGCAGCAGGCCGGCGGCGGCCACGGACAGGAGGCGGATCATGCGGCAGGGAAGCCCTTCCGGCGCGTCGCGCTCAGTGCCCGACGCGGCGGCGGTGGAAGTGGAGGCTCATGAGGATACCGAAGCCGGCCATGATCGTCACGAGCGAGGTGCCGCCGTAGCTGACCAGCGGCAGCGGCACGCCGACCACCGGCAGGATGCCGCTGACCATGCCGGTGTTGACGAAGGCATAGAAGAAGAACACCAGCGCCAGCGTGCCGCCGGCGATGCGCCCGTAGGTGTCGCCGGCCCCGGCCGCGAGGCGCAGCGCGCGCGCGACGATCAGGAAGTACAGCACCAGCAGGATGCAGACGCCGATCAGCCCGAACTCCTCGGCGAAGGTGCCGAGGATGAAGTCGGTGTGCGACTCGGGCAGGAATTCGAGGTGCGACTGCGTGCCGTTCAGCCAGCCCTTGCCGTACAGGCCGCCGGAGCCGATCGCGATCTTCGACTGGATGATGTGGTAGCCGGCGCCGAGCGGATCGGCCTCCGGGTCGAACAGCGTGCGCACGCGCTGGCGCTGGTATTCGCGCATGCCGTATTCCCAGAACACCGGCGCGACCGCAGCGATCGCGGCGATCAGGCCGAAGATGATCTTCCACGACATGCCGCCGAGAAACAGCGCGAACAGCCCGGCCGAGAACACCACGAGGCCGGTGCCGAGGTCCGGCTGCTTGGCGATCAGCACGAAGGGCACGCCGGCGATCACCGCGCCGACCAGCAGGTGCGGCACGCGCGGCGGCAACTGCTTGTCGGCGAAGTGCCACGCGAGCATCAGCGGCACGGCGATCTTCATGATTTCCGAGGGCTGGAAGCGCACGAAGCCGAGATCGAGCCAGCGCTGCGCGCCCATCGAGTGATCGCCGACCAGCAGGACCGCAACCAGCAGCAGGTTGCCGATCGCATACAGCGCCGGCGTCCATGTCCGCAGCAGCGTCGGCGGCACCTGCGCGAGCACGATCAGCACGACGAAGCCGAGCCCGAGGCGCGTGCCCTGGCGGATCACCGACTCCAGATCCTGCAGCGAGGCGCTGTAGAGCACGACCAGCCCGATCGCGGCGACCGCGAGCAGGCCGAGCAGCAGCGGCGCATCGAGGTGCACGCGCGCCAGCAGCCGCGGGCGCGGTGCCTCGCGATCGTGCAGCGGGGCATCCTGGAAGGCGTACGGACTCATGACGACCTCATGGCGGCGGGCTCGCACCGGCGGGGGCGCCCGCGGCGTTGGTCGGCAGCAGGTAGGCATCCATGACCTTCTTGGCCAGCGGCGCAGCCACCGAACCGCCGTGGCCGCCGTTCTCGGCGATCACGGCAACGGCGATGCGCGGCGCATCGGCCGGTGCGAAGGCCATGAACAGCGCGTGATCGAGCAGTTCATCCTTCAGGCGGCTGGCGTCGTAGCGCTCGTTCTGGCCGACCGTGAACACCTGCGCGGTGCCGGTCTTGCCGGCGATGCGGTAGGCCGAGAACTTGCCGACCGCCCGGAACGCCGTGCCGCGTTCGGAGTGCACGACGTGGGTCATGAAGGCCGTGACCCATTCGAAGATGCGCCGGTCCGGCGCGGCGACGCTTGGCAGCGCCACCGCCGGCAGCTCGGTGATGCGCCGCAGCGCCGGGTCCTCGAGCGCATGCACGATGCGCGGCTGGAAGCGCCGCCCGCCCATCGCCAGCGTCGCCGTCGCGCTCGCGAGCTGCAGCGGCGTCACCAGCAGATAGCCCTGGCCGATGCCGACGCTGACCGTGTCGCCGGGGAACCAGGCCTGGTTGTAGGTGCGCCGCTTCCAGTCCTGCGAGGGCAGCAGGCCGCTCTTCTCGTTGCGCAGGTCGATGCCGGTCGGCTTGCCGAAGCCGAACTGGCCGAGGAAGGCCCCGATGCGGTCGATGCCGAGTTCGAGCGCGAGATCATAGAAGTACACGTCGCAGGACTCGGTGATCGCGCGGTCGAGGTCGGTGCGGCCGTGGCCGCCGCGGCGCCAGTCGCGGAACTTGTGATCCTGCCCCGGCAGCTGGAAGTAGCCGCCGCAGAAGATCGACGAGTAGCGGTCGACGGCGTTGTAGGCGAGGCCGGCCAGACCCATGAACGGCTTGATCGTCGAGCCGGGCGGGTACATGCCGCGCAGCGCGCGGTTGTACAGCGGCCGGTCCGGCGAGGTGTTCAGCGCCTTGTAGCTCTTGGCGTCGATGCCGTTGACGAACGGATTCGGATCGTAGGACGGGTTCGAGGCCATCGCGATCAGCTCGCCGTTGCGCGGGTCGATCGCGACGATGGCACCGTTGAAGTTCGCCTCGCTGAGCGCGAGTTCGGCGACGCGCTGCACGCGCGAGTCGATGGTCAGGTAGACGTTGCGCCCGGCGGTCGGCGGCGTGCTCTCCAGCACGCGGATCACGCGGCCCTGGGCGTTGGTCTCCACCTGCTGGTAGCCGACCTTGCCGCGCAGCACGTCCTCGTAGGACTTCTCGACGCCGATCTTGCCGATGTGGCTCGACCCCGAGTACTCGGCCGGATCGAGGCGCGCAAGCTCCTGCTCGTCGATGCGTCCGACGTAGCCGACGACGTGCGCCATGTGCGTCCCGAGCGGATAGGTGCGGGTCAGGTCGTTCCTGATGTCGACGCCGGGCAGCCGGAACTGGTTGATCGCCACGCGCGCCATTTCATCCTCGGTGAGGTTGAAGCGCAGCGGCACGCCGTTGTAGCGCGGGCTGCGGCGCAGCAGGCGCCGGAAGCGGTTGATCTCGGAGTCCGACAGCTCGATCAGCGTCTTGAGCTGTTCGAGCAGCGCCTCCATCTGCGCGTGGCTGCCGACCTGCTCGGGCGTGATCTCCAGATGAAACGACGCCAGGTTGCCGGCGAGCAGCACGCCCTTGCGGTCGAAGATCTGGCCGCGCGTCGGCGGCACCGGCACCAGCCGGATGCGGTTCTGGTCCGACAGCGTCGCGAAGTGCTCGTGGTTGACGATCTGCAGCCAGGCCAGACGCGCGGCGATCACCGAGAACAGCAGGAACACCAGCACGCCGGCCACCAGGGCGCGGCCGGCGAACAGCTTGCGCGCGGCGCGCGTGTCGCGAAGCGGGCGACTCATGGCACTCGATCCGGAAACGCTCAGGAAACCTGGAAGCGCCGGCGCAGGTCGCGCAGCACGATGAACACCCACGGCCAGGCCAGCATGCCGCCGAGCGGCGGGGCCAGATACCACCAGTCGCCGGGCGGATAGCCGGTGATGCCCTTGATCCAGACCACCAGCAGCTGTTCGATCATCAGGAACGAGGCCACCGACAGCGCCTGCTGCCATAGCGGGAACACGCGGATGCGCTGGTGGAAACGCACGGTCAGCCAGGCGACCGTCGCCAGCCCGAGCGCGTGCTGGCCGAGCAGCGTGCCCTGGGCGGTGTCCTGGATCAGCCCGAGCACCCAGCCGGTGCCGACGCCGACGCGGTTCGGCAGCGCCAGCGCCCAGTAGGTCAGCACCAGCCCGACCCAGTCGGGCCGGAAGCGGTCGATGACCGGCGGCAGGTGCAGGCTGGAGAGCATCAGCGCGACGACGAAGGTCAGCAGCACCAGCCCGTAGCCGCGCGAGGTTTCGATCGACCCCATGGTTTCAGTGCCTGCCTGCGGCCGCGGCCGGCTTGTCGGGCTTCGGATGGCGATCCGGCTTCGCGGCATCCGGCACGGGCGCGACGGCGGCGGCTCCGGGGTGGGCGGCCGGATCGGCGATGTCGTCGAGGATCATCAGCACCTCGCGCACGCGATCGAGATGCGCGGTCGGCTGCGCGAACACGCGCGCGAACGGCCGGCCGGGGTCGAACTCGACGCGCGTGACGCGCGCGACCGGATAGCCGCGCGGAAAGCGCCCGCCGAGGCCGGAGGTCACGACCAGATCGCCGACCTTGACGTCGCCGTTGTTCGGGATGTTCGGCAGCTCCAGCTCGCTGAAGCGCCCGGTGCCGACCGCGAGCGAGCGGATGCCGTTGCGCGTCAGCTGCACCGGCAGCGCGTGCGCGGGGTCGGTGATCAGGATCGCCGTCGAATCGAGCAGGTTGGCGTGCGCGACCTGGCCGACGATGCCGCGCTCGTCGATCAGCGGCTGGCCGATGCGCGCGCCCTGCTGCGTGCCGCGGTTGAGCAGCACCTGGTGGCGGTAGGGGTCGAAGTCGACCATCAGGATCTCGGCGATCAGCACGCGCTCGGCCGCGACGTTGACCGTCGATTCCAGCAGCGAGCGCAGCCGGCGGTTCTCGGCCTCGAGCGCGGTGAGCTTCTGCAGCTGGGCATTGATGAACAGCTGCTTCTCGCGCAGGCGCTCGTTCTCCTCGACCAGCGCCGAGCGCGATTCGAAGTGCTGCGCCAGCCAGTCGGCGGCCTCGAACGGCAGCTGCACGGTGACCTGCAGCGGGTACAGCGCGGTGGCCAGCACGTTGCGCATCAGCTCCAGGTGGTGCTGGCGGTGGTCGACCGTCATCAGCACCACCGACAGCAGCGCGAGCAGCGCATAGCGGATCGACGCGGCCGTTTCCGGTGCGAACAGCGATTTCGACTGGCGGGATTCCAGCTTGCCCACGGCGTCCCCCCGGCGACGGGAGCAGGCCCGCGGCCGCGGATGCAGACGGCCGCAGGGGAGGCGGTCAGTCGACCGCGAAAGTCTGCGCGCCGCGCTCGTCGATCAGTTCGAGCACCCGGCCGCCGCCACGGGCGACGCAGGTCAGCGGGTCCTCGGCGACGACGACGTTGAGGCCGGTCTCCTCCATCAGCAGCCGGTCGATGTCGCGCAGCAGCGCCCCGCCGCCGGTCAGCACGATGCCGCGCTCGGCGATGTCGGCGGCCAGCTCCGGCGGCGTCGATTCCAGCGCCTTCTTGACCGCGCCGGTGATGCCGGACAGCGGTTCCTGCAGGGCTTCGAGGATCTCGTTGGAGTTCAGGATGAAGCTGCGCGGCACGCCTTCGGAGAGGTTGCGGCCCTTGACCTCGATCTCGCGCACGTCCGAGGTCGGGTAGGCGCTGCCGATCTCCTGCTTGATGCGCTCGGCGGTCGGTTCGCCGATCAGCACGCCGAAGTTGCGGCGCACGTAGTTGGTGATCGCCTCGTCGAAGCGGTCGCCGCCGATGCGCACGGACTCGAAGTAGACGATGCCGTTGAGCGAGATCACCGCGACCTCGGAGGTGCCGCCGCCGATGTCGACGACCATCGAGCCGCGCGGCTCGTCGACCGGCATGCCGGCGCCGATCGCCGCGGCCATCGGCTCGGGGATCATGAACACCTCGCGCGCGCCGGCGCCGAGGGCGGATTCCTTGATCGCCTTGCGTTCGACCTGCGTCGAGCCGCAGGGCACGCACACGAGCACGCGCGGGCTCGGGTTGAAGAACTTGCGCGCATGCACCTTGCGGATGAAGTGCTGCAGCATCTTCTCGGTGACGGTGAAGTCGGCGATGACGCCGTCCTTCATCGGCCGGATCGTGCTGAGGTTGCCGGGCGTGCGCCCGAGCATCTTCTTGGCCTCGGTGCCGACCGCGGCGATCGTGCGCGGCCCGCCGCGCGTGGCGTCCTGCTGGATCGCGACCACGGACGGCTCGTTGAGCACGATGCCCTGCCCGCGGGCATAGATCAGGGTATTGGCGGTCCCCAGGTCGATGGACAGGTCATTGGAGAAGAGTCCGCGCAGACGTCTGAGGAACATTGTGCTTGCCGTAGCCCCGTGGAAAAGGCGCGGCATGGTATCAACGGCTTGGTAGCCGGGCAAGGCGAGTCCGGGGCCGGGGTTTGGGCGGGCGCCGGCATCCGTGCTACCGTGCGCCGGCCATTTCATCGCGCTGCACCATGACGGGCGCATGGCTGCCGAACCGCTGTCGAGAGGAGTCAGGAACCGATGTCGATGGGCCCCGAACAGGTCGCCGCCACCGCGCAGCTCGCGCGTCTGGCCCTGCGCGCCGAGGATGTGCCGGCCGTGGCCGGCAAGCTGTCGGCGATCCTCGATCTGGTCGAACAGATGAACGCCGTCGACACCGCCGGCATCGTGCCGATGGCGCATCCGCTCGAACTGAGCCAGCGCCTGCGCGCCGACGCCGTCACCGAGTCCGACCGGCGCGCCGACTTCCAGGCGATCGCGCCGCAGACCGCCGACGGCCTGTATCTGGTGCCGCGCGTCCTCGAGTGAGGCCGGCAGCGGGCGTCGCGGGAAGAGGCAGGGAGAAGCTGCGGATTTCCTGCCTCGGCCCTGTCCAGGCCCTGCGCTGCCCGCGCCTCCCCCCGCGCGCCTGACGCCTCATCCGCTCCTGCGCCGTCCCCCGTCCCCGACCGGGAAGTGAATGCCCATGCACACCCAGACCCTCGCCGAACTGGCCCGCGGCCTCGCCGCCGGCGCGTTCTCGTCGCGTGAGCTGACCGAGGCGCTGCTCGCGCGCATCCAGGCGCATGACGGCGCGCTGAACAGCTTCATCACCGTCACGCCCGAGCGCGCGCTCGCGCAGGCCGATGCCGCCGATGCCGCGCGTGCGCGGGGCGAATATGGCGCGCTGACCGGCCTGCCGATCGCGCACAAGGACATCTTCTGCACGCAGGGCGTGAAGACCTCCTGCGGCTCGAAGATGCTCGATCGCTTCGTCGCGCCCTACGACGCCACCGTGGTCGCGAAGCTCGATGCCGCCGGCATGGTCATGCTCGGCAAGACCAACATGGACGAGTTCGCGATGGGCTCGTCGAACGAGTCGAGCTGGTACGGGCCGGTGCGCAATCCCTGGGACGTGCAGGCGGTGCCGGGCGGTTCGTCCGGCGGCTCGGCGGCAGCGGTCGCCGCGCGCCTGCTGCCGGCGGCGACCGGCACCGACACCGGTGGCTCGATCCGCCAGCCGGCCGCGCTCTGCGGCATCACCGGCCTCAAGCCCACGTACGGGCGCGTGTCGCGCTGGGGCATGATCGCCTACGCCTCCAGCCTCGATCAGGGCGGACCGCTCGCGCGCACCGCCGAGGACTGCGCGCTGCTGCTCGGCGCGATGGCCGGCTTCGATGCGCGCGACTCGACCAGCGCCGGGGCACCGGTGCCGGACTATCGCGCCGGCCTCGAAGCCGGGCTCGACGGCCTGCGCATCGGCCTGCCGAAGGAATACTTCGGTGCCGGCCTCGATGCCGGCGTCGCGCGCGCCGTCGAGGCGGCGATCGACGAATACCGCCGGCTCGGCGCCGACGTGGTCGAGGTCAGCCTGCCGAACGCGCAGCTGGCGATCCCGGCCTACTACGTGATCGCGCCCTGCGAGGCATCGAGCAACCTCGCGCGCTACGACGGCGTGCGCTTCGGTCACCGCTGCGAAGCACCGCGCGACCTGGTCGATCTCTACACGCGCTCACGCGCCGAGGGTTTCGGTGCCGAGGTGCAGCGGCGCATCCTGGTCGGCACGTATGCGCTGTCGGCCGGTTACTACGATGCCTATTACCTGAAGGCGCAGCAGATCCGCCGGCTGATCCACGAGGACTTCCGCCGCGCCTTCGAGCACTGCGACCTGATCGCCGGTCCGACCACGCCGGATGTCGCCTTCGATCTCGGCGAGAAGGCCGATGATCCGGTGGCGCTGTATCTGGCCGACATCTACACGGTCGCGGTCAACCTCGCCGGCCTGCCGGCGCTGTCGCACCCGGTCGGTGACAAGGGCGGGCGGCCGGTCGGCCTGCAGCTGATCGGTCCGGCCTTCGCCGAAGCGCGCCTGCTGAACGCCGCGCACCGCTTCCAGCTCGCCACCGACTGGCACCGGCGCGCGCCGCAGGGCTTCGCGTGAGGGGAGCGTCAGGGGATGAAGCGTGATCGGCGATGAGGGCGGTGGGGAATCGGGCGGCCGCACCGGCGTCTGCCGGTGCCGCGGCTTCGCGCCGATCCCTGTCCTGCTGAGCGCCGCCTGCCAGTCATCCCCGCGCAGGTCCCGGGCCTGATCCCTCACTCCTTCAAACTCACTCCAGGTACGCACGGATGGAATGGGAAGCAGTCATCGGGCTGGAGGTGCACACCCAGCTCGCGACGAAATCGAAGATCTTCTCGGGCGCGGCCACCGCCTACGGCGCCGAGCCGAACCGTCAGGCCTGCGCGATCGACCTCGGCCTGCCCGGCGTGCTGCCGGTGCTCAACGCCGAGGCCGTGCGCATGGCGGTGATGCTCGGGCTGGCGATCGACGCGACGGTCGCGCGGCGCAGCGTGTTCGCGCGCAAGAATTACTTCTATCCGGACCTGCCGAAGGGCTACCAGATCTCGCAGTACGAGCTGCCGGTGGTCGCCCGCGGCCACCTCGACATCCTGGTCGACGGTGTGGCGAAGCGCATCGGCATCACCCGCGCGCATCTGGAGGAGGACGCCGGCAAGTCGCTGCACGAGGACTTCCACGGCCTCTCCGGCATCGACCTGAACCGCGCCGGCACGCCGCTGCTGGAGATCGTCTCCGAGCCCGACCTGCGCTCGGCGCAGGAAGCCGTCGCCTACCTGAAGAAGCTGCACCAGCTCGTGGTCTGGCTCGGCATCTGCGACGGCAACATGCAGGAAGGCTC
>NZ_DAOLKE010000115.1:0-10105 GCF_035331805.1 Plasticicumulans sp.
GTCAGCGGCTGCCGGGCTGGTAGAGACGGTCGAACTCGCCGCCATCGGCGAAGTGGGTCGCCTGCGCCTGCGGCCAGCCGCCGAAGGCGGCATCGACGGTCACGAGGCGCACGTTGCGGAACTGCTCCCTGAATTCGGCGAACACCGCCGGATCGCGCGGGCGCAGATAGTGCTTCGCGGCCAGGCGCTGGCCCTCGGGCGTGTACAGGAAGCGCAGGTAGCCCTCGGCGAGGGCGCGGCTGCCCTTGCGATCGACGACCTTGTCGACGACGGCGACCGGCGCATCGGCATCGATGCTGAGCGACGGGATCACGACATCGAAGGCGTCGGGGCTGAATTCCCTGGTGATCTGCAGCACTTCGCTCTCGAAGGTCAGCAGCACGTCACCGATGCCGCGCTGCATGAAGGTCGTCGTCGCGGCACGGCCGCCGGCGTCGAGCACCGGCACGTTGCGGAACACCTTGCCGACGAACTCGCGCGCGGCCTCGTCGCTGCCGTATTGCTCCTTCGCCCAGGCCCAGGCGCCGAGGTAGCTGTAGCGGCCGTTGCCGGCCGTCTTCGGGTTCGGGATGACGATCTGCACGCCGTCGCGCCCGAGATCGGGCCAGTCCTGAATGCCTTTCGGGTTGCCCTTGCGCACCAGGAAGACGATGGTCGAGCCGTACGGCGCCGAGCCGAACGGCAGCGCCTGACGCCAGTCGCTGCGGATCAGGCCGGTCTTCGCGATCGCGTCGATGTCGGTCTGCTGGTTCATCGTCACGACATCGGCGGCGAGCCCGTCGATGACGGCGCGCGCCTGCTTGCTGGAGCCGCCGTGCGACTGGTTGACGGTGACGGTCTCGCCGTGGCTGCGCTGCCAGTACGGCACGAACTGCGCGTTCACGTCCTTGTAGAACTCGCGCGCCACGTCGTACGAGACGTTCAGCAGGTCCCTGGGCTCATCGGCGCGGGCACTGCCGCCGACGGTGAGCACGACTGCGCAGGCGACAGCGAGCAGCGGGCGGAGAAAGCGGGGGGCGAAGCGGGACATGCGGCAATACCTCGGCAGGAGCGCATCTCATGGCGGCCGAGCATATCCGCGGATTTTATATTGCTTAAAATAATAATGAATTAGTTTTATATTCTTTTTTTGTATAAATGCGCGTGCATCAGTCCGGATCGGCAGCAGCGTCGGGCGGAAAATCCACATCCTCGTAGATCAGCGCCATCGGCAGCGTGCAGCCGAGCGCGGCCAGTTCGACCGCCTCGTCGTCGCGAAACGGCTGGAACAGCCAGTCGCCGGCGGGCCTGCGCCGGAACACGTCGACGCTGCGCAGCTCCGGCTCGATCAGCACGTATTCCTGCAGTGTGTCGATCTGCCGGTACAGATCGAACTTGCGGCTGCGGTCCCAGGCGGCCGTCGAGGGCGACAGCACCTCGATGATCAGCAGCGGATGGGCGATGAACAGATCGGTGCGCCGGTCGCGTTCGTCACTGCTCACGCTCACGTCCGGGTAGCAGGCCGCATCGGCGCTGGCAATGCGCAGTTTCATGTCGCTGGCATAGACGCGGCAGGGCGTCCCGCGCACGAGATTGCGCAAGGCCGACGTCAGGTTGACGGTCACCGTGACGTGGTTGCGACGGGCGCCGGTCATCGCGAAGACTTCGCCGTTCAGGTACTCGTGGCGCAGCTCCTGCGTCGGCTCCCAGACCAGATAGTCCTCGAACGTGAAACGGGTGCAGGCTTGCGGCAGGCTCATGTCCGTGACTCCGGGCAGGCGACGGGTCCGAGTATGGCCCGGCTCGCCGGGCCGTCGCGAGTGTTTGTCGGCGCCGGCGCCGGTGCTAGACTCCCGCCCCCGCATCCCCTTGAGTGCGTTGAAAACTTTACTGACGCTGCTCCGTCGCAGGAACCCGATGCCGCGCAAACTCTTTATCAAGACTCACGGTTGCCAGATGAACGAGTACGACTCCGCGAAGATGGGAGACGTACTGCGCGAGTCACACGGTCTGGAACTCACCGACGATCCCGCCCAGGCCGATGTCCTGCTGCTGAACACCTGTTCGATCCGCGAGAAGGCGCAGGAGAAGGTCTACTCCGAGCTTGGCCGCTGGCGCGAGCTGAAGCTCGAACGCCCGGGCCTCGTCATCGGCGTCGGCGGCTGCGTCGCCAGCCAGGAAGGCGCGGCGCTGCGCGAGCGCGCGCCCTTCGTCGACGTGGTGTTCGGCCCGCAGACGCTGCACCGGCTGCCGGCGCTGCTCGCGGCGGCCGACGAGCACCGCGGCGCCGTCGTCGACGTGTCCTTCCCCGAGATCGAGAAGTTCGACAGCCTGCCCGAGCCGCGCGCCGAGGGACCGACCGCGTTCGTGTCGGTCATGGAAGGCTGCTCGAAGTACTGCACCTTCTGCGTCGTGCCGTACACGCGCGGCGAGGAGGTCTCGCGGCCGTTCGATGACGTGCTGGTCGAGGTCGCGACGCTGGCGGCGCAGGGCGTGCGCGAGGTCACGCTGCTCGGCCAGAACGTCAACGCCTACCGCGGCGTCATGGCCGATGGCTCGATCGCCGATTTCGCGGCGCTGATCGAGGTGGTCGCGGCGATCGACGGCATCGACCGCATCCGCTACACGACCTCGCATCCGATCGAGTTCAGCGACCGGCTGATCGAGGTCTACGCCAGCGTGCCGGAACTGGTCGATCACCTGCACCTGCCGGTGCAGAGCGGCTCGGACCGCATCCTCGCGGCGATGAAGCGCCGGCACACGGTGCTCGAATACAAGTCGAAGATCCGCAGACTGCGCGCGATCCGGCCGGATCTGTCGCTGTCGACCGACATCATCGTCGGCTTCCCCGGCGAGACCGAGGCCGATTTCCAGGCGACGCTGAAGCTGATCGACGAGATCGGCTACGACCACAGCTTCAGCTTCCTGTACAGCCCGCGCCCGGGCACGCCGGCCGCCGAACTGCCCGACGATGTGCCGCTGGAGCAGAAGAAGGCGCGGCTGCAGCTCGTCATCGACCGCTTCAACGCCAATGCCGCGCGCATCGCCGCCGGCATGGTCGGCACGGTGCAGCGCGTCCTGGTCGAGCGCCACGCGCGCAAGGACGCCCGCCAGCTCGCCGGGCGCACGCCGAACAACCGCGTCGTCAACTTCGACGGGCCCGAGCGCCTGATCGGGCATTTCGTCGACGTGCGCATCACCGAGGCCCTGCCGAACTCGCTGCGCGGCGAGTTCGTCGCCTGCGAGGAGATCGGCATGCCGGCTGCGACGGTGGCGAACGCGTGAATACCGTCCTGCCCGCACCGCTGCCCGCCGCCGACGGTGCCGTCACACAAGTCCTCGACCTCGAACCCGCCGACAACGCCCGTCTCGCCCAGCTCTGCGGCCACCTCGACGAGCACCTGCGCCAGATCGAGCGCCGGCTCGGCATCACCATCGCCAACCGCGGCGGGCATTTCAGCCTCAACGGTCCCGAGGCCGCGACGCGGATCGGTGCCGCGGTCATCGAGGCGCTGTACCGCGCCGCCGGCGAGGAGGAGCTGAACCCGGCCCGGGTGCACCTGTTCCTGCAGGAGGCCGGCGCCGACGACATCGAGCTGCCCGATCCGGTCGAGGCCGAGCCCGAGGAGGTCGCGATCCGCACCCGGCGCGGCATCGTGCGCGGGCGCGGCATCAACCAGCAGCGCTACCTGTACGCGATCCAGCGTCACGACATCAATTTCGGCGTCGGTCCGGCCGGTACCGGCAAGACCTATCTCGCCGTCGCCTGCGCGGTCGAGGCGCTGGAGCGCGACGAGGTGCGCCGGCTGGTGCTGGTGCGTCCGGCGGTCGAGGCCGGCGAGCGGCTCGGCTTCCTGCCCGGCGACCTGGTGCAGAAGGTCGATCCGTATCTCAGGCCGCTGTACGACGCGCTCTACGAGATGCTCGGCTTCGAGCGCGTCGCCAAGCTGATGGAGCGCAGCGTCATCGAGATCGCGCCGCTCGCGTTCATGCGCGGGCGCACGCTCAACGACGCCTTCATCATCCTCGACGAGGCGCAGAACACCACGGTCGAACAGATGAAGATGTTCCTGACCCGCATCGGCTTCGGCTCGACGGCGGTGATCACCGGCGACACCTCGCAGGTCGACCTGCCGAAGGGCGTGCGCTCGGGTCTCGCGCATGCGCTGGAGGTGCTCGATGGTGTCGACGGCATCAGCATGACGCGCTTCCTGCCGCGCGACGTGGTCCGCCACCCGCTGGTGCAGCGCATCGTCATCGCCTACGAGCGCCACGAGCAGAAGCAGGGCGGCAGCGCATGAGCCGGCTCGCGCTCGACCTGCAGATCGAGACCGGCGCCGGCGCGCTGCCCCCGGCGGCCGATTTCCGCCGCTGGGCCGAAGCCGCGCTGGCCGGGGCGGATTTTCACGACCCCTGCGAGATGAGCGTGCGCATCGTCGGCATCGCCGAGAGCGCGGCGCTCAACGCCGGCTACCGGCACAAGGACGGCCCGACCAACGTGCTGTCCTTCCCGTTCGAAACCCCGCCCGGCATCGTGCTCGATGCCGAGCTGCTCGGCGATCTGGTCATCTGTGCCCCGGTCGTCGTGCGCGAGGCCGGCGAACAGCACAAGCCCGAAGCCGCGCACTGGGCTCACCTGACCGTGCACGGCACCCTGCACCTGCTCGGCTACGATCACCTCGACGATGCCGAAGCCGAGGCCATGGAAGCGCTCGAAATCCGCATTCTGGCCGGTCTCGGCTATCCGAACCCCTACGCAGACGACGAACGACCATGAAGGAAGACCGATCCGGCGACAGTACCGGCACGACCGGCCGCAGCTGGCTGGAACGCCTCGGACAGGCCCTCGCGGGCGGACCCGAGGATCGAGATGACCTGAAGGACATCCTCAAGGAAGCGCAGGCGCGCGGCATCATCGATGCCGAGGCCCTGTCGATGATGGAAGGCGCGCTGGCGGTTGCCGAGCGGCAGGTGCGCGACGTCATGATCCCGCGCGGGCAGATGATCGTCATGCAGGCCGACTGGCCGGTCGAGCGCCTGCTCGCCGAGATCATCGAGTCCGGCCACTCGCGCCTGCCGGTGATCGGCGAGGATCGCGACGAGGTGCTCGGCATCCTGCTGGTCAAGGACCTGCTGCGCTGGTTCGCGAGCGGTGCCGGCGAGTTCGACCTGCGCAGCTTCCTGCGCGCCCCGACCTTCATCCCCGAGAGCAAGCGCCTCGACGTGCTGCTGCGCGAGTTCCGCGCCAACCGCCTGCACATGGCGATCGTCGTCGACGAGTACGGCGGGGTCGCCGGCCTCGTGACCATCGAGGACCTGATCGAGCAGATCGTCGGCGAGATCGACGACGAGCACGACGAGGCCGGCGATGACGGCGACATCCGCCAGATCGGCGAGCACGAGTACATCGTGCGCGCGCTGACGCCGCTCGCGGACTTCAACGTCCGCTTCGACGCGCATTTCGACGAGGACGAGGCCGACACCGTCGGCGGCCTGGTGCTGCTCGACCTCGAACGCGTGCCCAAGCGCGGCGAGGTCGTCGAGATCGAGCGCTTCCGCTTCCGCGTGCTGCGCGCCGACAACCGCCGCGTGCACCTGTTCGGGCTGAGCGTGCTCGACCCGGTGGTGCCGGTGGACGCAGCGAACGCCTGAGGCCGGGCAGCGGCGCGTGCGCAGCGCCGCCATGCGCTCCGTATGCCGTCGCGCCCGGCGTCAGCCGGGCTGGTGTCAGGAGGAACCGTCGTGGACGAGTGGACGCAGCGGCGCGCGCGCATGGTCGAGGAGCAGATCGAGGCGCGCGGCATCCACGATCCGGACGTGCTCGCGGCGATGCGCCGCGTGCCGCGCGAGGACTTCGTACCCGAGGCGATGCGCGCATGGGCCTGCGACGATTCGCCGCTGTCGATCGGCGACGGGCAGACGATCTCGCAGCCGTACATCGTGGCGCTGATGATCGCCGCAGCGGCGATCCGGCCCGGCGGGCGCGTGCTCGAAGTCGGCACCGGCTCGGGCTACGCGGCGGCGGTCATGGCCGAGCTGGCCGCGCATGTCTACACCGTCGAGCGCATCGAAGCGCTGGCCGCGCAGGCGGCCGGGCGCTTTGCGCGCCTCGGCTGCACGAACATCGAACTGCGCACCGGCGACGGCAGCGGCGGCTGGCCCGAGGCGGCGCCCTTCGACGCGATCCTCGTCGCCGCGAGCGGTCCGTGCGTGCCCGAGGTGCTGCGGGCGCAACTGGTGCCGGGCGGGCGGCTCGTGATGCCGGTCGATGACGACTGGGTGCAGCGGCTCGTGTGCGTGACGCGCGAGGCAGCCGGTTCGTACCGGGAAGACTTCCTGTGCGACGTGCGCTTCGTGCCGCTGATCGGCGCGCACGGCTGGGAAGGGGCGTGAGCCGGCGCAGGCCGGAGCGACGAAGGCATTCCGGCCCTGCTGCATGGATTCCCCGGCGAAATTGCCGGGGTTCGCAAGCGCACGCGAACCTGCGGGCTGCCGGGCGTCAGCCGCGCCGGGCCGCTTCCGATCGCCGCGATGTCGATTTTGCCCATCTGCATCATCGCCTCGAAAGCGCGCCTGGCGGCGGCACGATCGGGATCGGCGATGGCGGCCGTCAGCGCGCGCGGCGTGATCTGCCACGACAGGCCCCATGGGTCCCTGCACCAGCCGCAGGCGCTTTCCTGACCACCATTGCTGACGATCGCGTTCCACAGCCGATCGGTTTCGGCCTGATCGTCGGTTGCGACCTGGAGAGGGCCTCGCTGTGCCTGAACATCGGGCCACCATTCAGGCCGGGGCAAGGGATGCCGATCACCGTGAACTCGACCATCAGCACATCGCCCTCCTGGCCCGATGGATAATCGCCGGGCGCGCGATGCACCGTGCCCACTGCGCTGTCCGGGAAGGTGCCGGCGTAGAACCCCGGGGGCAGCAGGGCGCGGGCTGACGGCGCCTCGCGCTCCGTCGCGGTCCGCCCGGGCGCATCGGCTAGACTGCCGCTCCCGCCGCTGCCACCCCGTTCGTCGTGACCGCACCGCTCGCTGATCCTGCCGCTTCGCCCTCCGCCGTTTCCGCCGGTTCCACGGATTCCGGTGCCCCGGCCGCCGGCCGCCTCGCTGCCGGCCATCCGCTCGCGCTGCTGCTGGCACCGATCGCGGGTCTGCTGCTGCCGCTGGCGTTTGCGCCGTACCGGCTCTGGCCGCTCGGGCTGCTGCTGCCGGCCGTGCTGCTGTGGCTGATCGACGGCGAGCGCCCGCGGCGGGCGCTGCTGATCGGTCTGCTGTTCGGGCTCGGCAGCTACGGCCACGGCATCTGGTGGATCTACATCAGCCTGCACCGCTACGGCGGCGCGCCGCCGGCGTTCGCGGGGCTTGCGACCTTTCTGGTCGTGCTGCTGATGGCGGCCTACGTCGCGCTGTTCGCGGGGCTGCTGAACCGGCTCGCGCCCGCGCCCGGCGCCCGGCGCTGGCTGCTCGCGGCGCCGGGGCTGTGGGCGCTGCTCGAATGGGTGCGTTCGTGGGCCTTCACCGGCTTTCCGTGGCTTGCGCTCGGCTATGCGCAGGTCGAGTCACCGCTGGCCGGCTTTGCGCCGATCCTCGGCACCTTCGGGCTCGGTGCGCTCGTGATGCTGGTGGCCGGCTCGCTCAGGCTCGCACTCGCGCGGCTGCGCAGCGGTGCGCGCGCCGCGCTTGCGCCGCTCGCCGTCGCGCTGCTCGTGCCGGCACTCGGCTTCGGGCTCGGGCGCATCGACTGGAGCGCGCCGGCGGGTCGGGTGCTGGCGGTCGGCCACGCACAGGGCAACATCGCGCAGGAGATGAAATGGCGGCCCGGCAAGCTGGAGGAGACGATCGCCGTCTATGCCGGCCTGTCGCAGCGCGCGCAGGCGCAGGGGCATCGTGACCTGATCGTGTGGCCGGAGACGGCGCTGCCGGCCTTCCTGTCCGATCTCGACGACAACTTTCTTGCAGAGCTGCGCGCCTGGGCGGCCGAAACCGGCACCGACCTCCTGATCGGCGCGCCGGACGGTGATCGCGCCCGGCGCGACTACCGCAACGCTGTCGCGTCGATCGGGCGCACGCCCGGCGTCTACGCCAAGCACCGGCTGCTGCCCTTCGGCGAATACCTGCCGCTGCGCGGGCTGCTGATGATCTTCCGCGACTTCGTGCAGATCCCGATGGCCGACTTCACGGCCGGAGCCGCCGACCAGCCGCTGCTGGTCGCGGCCGGCGTGCCGGTCGGCGTGTCGATCTGTTTCGAGTCGGTGTTCGGCAGCGAGGTGCGCCGCGCGCTGCCGGCGGCGCAGTTGCTGGTCGTGGTCAGCAACGACGCCTGGTTCGGCGACAGCCTCGCGCCGCACCAGCACCTGCAGATCGCGCAGATGCGGGCGCTGGAGGCCGCGCGGCCGCTGGTGCGCGCGACCAACACCGGCCTCACGGCGATCGTCGATGAACGCGGGCGGATCACGGCGCAGGCGCCGGCCTTCGTCGAGACCGTGCTCGATGGCGACGTGCAGCCGCGCAGCGGCGTCACGCCCTACGTGCGCTTCGGGGACGGGCCGGCGGCAGGGCTGGCGGCCGTGCTGCTGCTGGCCGGAGCCCTGCGCCGGCGGGGCTGACGAGACCGGCGGTTGCGGCCGGCTTCCCTGCCGGACCGCCGGTTCGTCATGGCGTCAGTGCGGTTGCCGGACCGGCTCGGCGGCGGGGCGATCGGAATCGCGCTTGCCGTCGGCGTTGTCGAGCATCTGGGCGAGTTCCCAGACCTGGCCGCGGCCACGACGCAGCGCGTGCTGCTGCTGCTGGTCCTGGATACGGCGCAGGCGCTGCCGGTGGATGAGTCGCTGCATGGCGGTCGTACCGGTAACGGGCCCCGAGGCGGGCGAGCGCGAGCATACGCGCGTGTTCCTGAAAATGAAATTTTTTTAAGCCGGGAACTTCCGTCTTACGACGGATCGACGGGGCGTTCGAAGCGCGTATGCCCGCACTTCGGGCACGACGGAATCGTGCCGGTGCCGCGGAACTCGATGCGCTCGCCGCAGGCCTCGCAGGCCAGCGTGCCGGGGCCGGTGACCTCGCCGGTCTCGTAATGACTGAGCCGTTCCAGCGTGTCCGCGAATTCCAGCAGCTCCAGCCGTGACTGGTCGGCCGCGCGCCCGAACCAGTCGAGCAGGCGCTCCTCGACCAGTTCGGTGTCGAAGCGCAGCCAGCTGCCGAGCTCCTGGCCGGTCTCGGCGAGATGGCGGCCGGCGTCGGCGAGGTCGCGCCGCGCCCAGTGCGCGAGCAGGCCGGCTTCCTCCTTCGTCAGTTCGCCGAGGTGATGGGCGTCCGCGGCGGCGCGGTCGATGCGCGCGCGCAGCGGCGGCGTGGCTTCCGAGGCGTCCCGGTCGGCGTCGTGCAGGTGCAGGCGTTCGAGCAGCCGGGCGTAGGCCTCGGCGAGGCGGTGGCGCGGTTCGGTCATGGCGGGGTTTCCTCCGTACGGCGTTCCCGGCCTGCAGTCTCGACCCGGCGCTCACGGCCGGCAAGCACGGTCCGTGCTGCACTGTGCCGTACGGCGCGGCCTCGGGTATGCTTCGTCCCTTTTTCGGAACGCCACCTGAGCCCCGGGCCGAGCATGATCGAAGAGTCCTACCAGCCGCAGGCCGTCGAGGCCGCCGCGCAGCGCTACTGGAACGAGCAGCGCAGCTTCGAGGTCGCCGCCGACCCGGCGCGCGAGAAGTTCTACTGCCTGTCGATGTTCCCGTACCCGAGCGGCCGGCTGCACATGGGCCACGTGCGCAACTACACGATCGGCGACGTGATCGCGCGCTACCAGCGCATGCTCGGCCGGAACGTCGTGCAGCCGATGGGCTGGGACGCCTTCGGCATGCCGGCCGAGAACGCCGCGATCAAGAACAGCGTCGCGCCGGCGCGCTGGACCTACGAGAACATCGACTACATGCGCGCGCAGCTGAAGTCGCTCGGTCTCGGCATCGACTGGTCGCGCGAACTCGCCACCTGCACGCCCGATTACTACCGCTGGGAGCAGTGGCTGTTCACGCGCCTGTTCGAGAAGGGCGTCATCTACCGCAGGAACGGCGTCGTCAACTGGGATCCGGTCGACCAGACCGTGCTCGCCAACGAGCAGGTCATCGACG
>NZ_DAOLKE010000116.1:0-3884 GCF_035331805.1 Plasticicumulans sp.
GGCGGCGTGCGCGCCGCTGCCAGCGCGAACAGCGCCGGCACATCGACGATCAGCGCGACTTCGCCGCTGCCGAGGATCGTCGTGCCGCCGAGTGCGCGCAGGTGCTCGAACAGCGGTCCGAGCGGCTTGATGACGGTCTGGAATTCGCCGAGCAGTTCATCGACCAGCAGGCCGGCGCGGCGCTCGCCGCAGCGCACGACCACGACGCTGGCGCGCCGGCCGCACGGCGTGCCGAGGCCGAAGAATTCATGCAGGCGGATCAGCGGCAGCGGCCTGCCGCGCAGGTCGAGCTGGCGGGGCGGGGCATGCAGCGCCGCAACGTCGAAATCCAGGCATTCCTCGACCTGGTCGAGCGGCAGCACGAAGCTCGTGCCGGCGCAGCGGATCAGGAAGCCGTCGATGATCGCCAGCGTCAGCGGCAGGCGCAGGCGCACGGTCGTGCCGGCTCCGGCTTCGGATTCGATTTCGATGCTGCCGCGCAGCGCCTCGATGTTGCGCTGCACGACCTCCAGGCCGACACCGCGGCCCGAGACATCCGTGACCGTGTCGCGCGTCGACAGTCCCGGCGCGAAGATCAGCCTTGCCAGTCCCTGTGCATCGAGGTGCTCGCCGGCACCGATCAGGCCGGCGGCGACGGCCTTGCTGCGGATGCGCTCGCCATCCAGGCCGCCACCGTCATCGGCGACCTCGATCAGCATGTTCGCGCCCTCGTGGCGGGCCGACAGCCGCACGCGACCGACGCCGGGCTTGCCGCGCGCACGGCGCACCGCAAGCGGCTCGATGCCGTGATCGACGGCGTTGCGCACCAGGTGCATCAGCGGATCGACCAGCGGCTCGACGATGGCCTTGTCGAGTTCGGTGTCCTCGCCGCAGAGCTCAAGATCGATGTCCTTGCCGAGTTCCTGGCCGAGGTCGCGCACGACGCGCGGAAAGCGCGCGAAGGTCTCGCCGATCGGCACCATGCGCAGCTGCAGCGCGTTGTCGCGGATGCCGGAAACCAGCCGGTTCAGCGTCGTCGCCAGCTCATCGAGCGCCGGCAGGCCGAGTTCGCGCGCGAGCAGCGTCGCGCCGGCCCCGACGGTCACGAGTTCGCCGATGCGCTCGATCAGCTCATCGAGCCGCGGCGCCTGCACGCGCAGCGTGTGCGCTTCGGCGGTGCGCCGGGTACGGCCGTGCGCCTGACGCTCAAGGGCCGCCCGGACGACATCGGCGTCCACGCAGTGCCGGTCGACCAGCAGTTCACCGAGGCGCTTGCTGCCGGCCGCCGCCTGCGCCTGCGCGCGCAGCCCCTGTTCGAGTTCGAGGCGGCTCAGGCAGCCGCTGCGCACGAGGATCTCGCCGATCGACAGGTCGTCCTCGGGCAGCGCGCGGATCAGGTCCAGATACTGCGCGGCCTGGCTGTTCGGCGGCAGGATGTGCAAGGTGCAGTCATCGGCGACGAACTCGAAGGTCGCGGCGATCGTCTCGCGCTCGTGCGACGAATCGAGGTCGATCTCGAAGCCGAGGAAGCAGGTCTCGGCATCGAAGCCGGCCCAGTCCGGCAGCGCATCGGTCAGCGTCACGACGCGCAGCACGCGCCCGAGCGTGTGCAGGTAGCGCAGGCAGCCGAGCGGGTCGAAGCCGTTGCGCAGCGCATCCGGCCCGAAGCGCACCGACAGATGCCAGAACTCCGGGCCGCCGGTTTCGGCCGCCGGCCGCTCGCGCTCGACCGGCATCGGGGCCGGTGCCAGTGGCGGCGGGAGCGCAGGGACCGCCGATGCCTGCGGCTCTTCGTGCAGCGCCTGCAGCAGCGCCGTGCCGGCGGCCTGCAGCGCCGCATCCGGCACTTCGCCGGCCTCGGCGGCATCGAGCAGCAGCGCCAGATGATCGGCGGCGAGCAGCAGCAGTTCGCCGAGCCTGTGCTCGAAGCGGCGCGCGCCGGTCCTCAGCGCATCGAGCACGTCCTCGAAGCCGTGCGTGAATGCCGAAACCGCATCCAGCCCGAGCATGCCGGCCGAGCCCTTGATCGTGTGTGCGGCGCGGAACACCGCACTCAGGGCCTCGGTATCGGAGGGCGCCTGTTCGAGGGTCAGCAGCCCGGCTTCGAGCTCCGCAATCCGTTCGCGGGCCTCGATGCAGAAGGTCTGCATCACGGCCTGCAGCGGCAGGTTCATGCGCCACCGCCGGCCGGCAGCAGGACCGGATCCCCGAAATGCGCGGACAGCTCATACAGCGTGAACACGTCGAGCACCGCAGCACTGTGCTGGAGCAGGCGTAATGCGCGGCCGTGCTGCTGCTGTTCCCGCTGCAGGGCCAGCAGCAATTGCACGCCGGCACTGTCGAAATCGGTCACGCCGGACAGGTCGATTTCCAGCATCGGCGCCAGTTCCAGGCCGCGCAGATACGCGAGCAGTTCCGCGACGTGATAGATCGTGAATCGCCCGGCCAGCGTCAGCCGCCTGCCATTGCCGTCGATGTGCAGCATGGCGTGGCTCAGGCGGCCAGCAGCCGCGTGACCGCCGCGCACAGCGCCGCCGGCTGGAAGGGCTTCACCATCCAGGCCTTGGCCCCGGCGGCACGCCCGGCCTCGCGGCAGGTGTCGCTCGCCTCGGTGGTCAGCATCAGCACCGGCACGAAGCGATATTCGTGGCGGGCCTTGAGTTTCGCGACGAACTCCAGGCCGTTGATGCCCGGCATGTGCAGGTCGCAGATGACCAGGTTCAGCACGCGCCCGTCGAGCCGCTGCAAGGCCTCGTCGCCGCTCGCAGCCTCGACGACCGCGTGGCCGGCCTGGGTCAGCGTGTAGGCCACGATCTGGCGCAAGGACGGCGAGTCATCGATGATGAGAATGGTTTTCGACATCGTCATGTCCCTGGGGCGATGAATGTTCAGCAATCTGAATTTCGACGGCTCCGGCAATTCCTTGAGGACTGCACCGTCGACGAAATGCCGCATTGTGACCACCGCACGGATTCGTGCCAGCAGCCGACACCAGTACTGACCGGCATCTCACAGCAATTATCAGAAGCGCCGGAATTCCGGCACCTGATTCAGGGGATGTTCGTGACGATAACCGATAACAAAAAACCGGCACTTCCTGCCGGACGAATCCGCAGGCTGCGCAATCGTGCGAATGAATCCGGGTATTTGCGGCGCTGTCCATGGGCATCCGGCTATATCCGGCCGGACCGGCCGCCGCGGAAATGCCGCAGCGATGGCATGGGCGAATCGCTGCCGGACGCCGGCCTGAACCCGGCCTCCGGGACAGCCGGGCCGGACGGCGCTACGCTCCACGTCCCTGCCCTGTGCCGGACTCCCGCCGTGACTCCCGCCCGCCCCCGGCGCCTGCTGATCGTGTTCCACAGCCAGAGCGGCCGCACGGCGCGCCTCGCCGCTGCCGTCGCGGCCGGCGCACGCGAATGCGGCGGCATCGAAACGCTGCTCAGGCGTGCGCCCGAGGCCGGCCTCGACGATCTGCTCGGCTGCGACGGCCTGCTGCTCGGCACGCCCGAGAACTTCGGCTACATGTCCGGGCTCCTGAAGGACTTCTTCGACCGTACCTACTACCCGGCCGAGGGCCGTACCGTCGGGCTGCCGTATGCGGTGTTCGTCAGCTGCGGCAACGACGGCAGCGGCGCGGTGCGCGAGATCGGACGCATCGCCCGCGGCTATGGCTGGAAGGAAGTGGCCGAGGCGCTGATCGTGCGCGGCGAGCCGGACGACGAGGCGCTGCAACGCGCGCACGAACTCGGCGCGGCGCTGGCTGCGGGGCTGGAACTGGGGATTTTCTGAAACCGCCGGCCGGCATGTGCGGCCGCTGCCCTTGACCCGAGCGGAGCTTTCCCGACATGAACCTGCTGCCTGCCCGCCTTCGCTGGATCGCCGTGCTGCCGGCCCTGCTGCCG
>NZ_DAOLKE010000116.1:3984-10059 GCF_035331805.1 Plasticicumulans sp.
TGCTGCCGGCCCTGCTGCCGTCGCTGCCGGCCCTCGCCGGCGAACCCCTGGAGGTCTACGTCGCGCGCCTGAGTGCGGCCGATCACTACAACAGCAGCGGCGAGCGCCTGCGCTCGGCTGCGGCGATCATCCGCCAGGATCGCGCCAACCTGCACCGCTACGGCGTACGCGATCCGGAGGACGAAACCGACCGCTTCTTCGCCGCGGCCGACAACCGCGCCCGGCTCGAACGCCTGCTCGCCGACGGCTTCCTGGACCGCACGACCGAACGGATCATCGTCGAGGACACGCCGCTGGTGCGGGTCGAGGTCTGGCCCAACCACGTCGAAGTGCGGCTGAAGTGAACCTTCAGCCGCCGCCGCGCCGGTAGGCGTTCTCGAAATCGCGCAGGAAGGCACTCGCCAGTGCCGCGGGCACCGGACCGTCGGCGAGGATGGTGATGACGGTGGCCGGCAGCGCGAGCAGCGCGATGCGCCGCTCGCGGGTCGGGCCGAGTTCGATGCGCAGCCTTGCACCGGCACCGAGCTCGACCCGGATCGCATCGCCGGCCTGCGCGTGCGGCCGGCCGGCACAGGCGGCCGGCAGCACGCGCAGGAACTCGCGCCGGTCGAGCGCCATCTCCCCCTGCCACAGCAGGGCCGAAGACTCAGCCACCGGCGACCGGCGGCCAGACCGCGAGCGCGTCGCCGGCGCGCAGCACGCGCGCGGCCCGGTCCTCGGGGCCGACGAAGCTGCCGTTGACCAGCACCAGATGCACGAGGGCCGGCGGCAGATGCAGATCGTCGATGACGCCGGCGACGCTGGCACCGTCCGCGACTTCCAGCGTCGCGACGTTGCGCCGGGCGCCGGCGGGCAGGTGCGGGGTCAGCGTCGCATACAGCTTCAGCGTGATCTGCATCGTCGGTCTCAGGCAGCCTTGGGCGCCACGCGGGCGGCGAAGTTGCAGGCGAGATACGCCTCCATGATCCGCGTCGGGTCATCCATGAGCTTCGCCTTCCACGGGCCGAGCGGCACCTTGCCCTGGATCAGCCCGCGCAGCACGCCGACGTGCTGCGTCAGGCCGAGCGAGGTCGCGCCGACCATGATGTCACCATCGAACTGCAGCTGCAGGTAGCGGAAGCGATCGGGCTCGCACATCTCGACGCGATCGCCCCCCTCGACGCCCATCCACAGCCCGAAGGAGCTGGAGATCAGGCCGAGGGTGTCGAGCACGTTCATGTTGAAGCTGCCGCGGTAATACGTCGGCACCCCGGCCATGTTCAGGCCGGCGGTGCGGCCGTGCTCGGAGGCGGTCGGCTGGATCGCATGCACTTCGAGACCACCGGTCGAGAAGTCGCGGCCCTGCGCCACGTCGCCGGCCGCATAGATGTCCGGGACGTTGGTCTGCATGTAGTGATCGATCAGGATGCCGCGCTCGATCTCCAGCCCGCAGCCCTGCAGGAACTCGATGTTCGGGGCGACACCGGCGGCCGAGACGACCAGATCGGCATCGAGGGTTTCGCCGGTGTTCAGCGTGACCTTCAGCGCGCGCGTCGGCTTGCCGGTCAGCGTGTTGACCAGCTTGTTCATCAGGCCGCCGTTTTCGGTGATGCCGGTCACGCGCGTCGAGGTGATCACGCGCACGCCCTTCTTCTCGCACCAGCTCTTGATCAGGCCGCCGGCGATCGGGCTCATCATGCGCGGCACCATGCGGTCGCCCATTTCGAGCACGGTCAGATCGACACCGCGCAGCGCCAGGGCTTCGAGCACGATGCAGCCGACGAAGCCGGCGCCGACCAGCACCACCTTCGCGCCCTTCTCGGCGAGCCGGGCGATGTTGCGGGCGTCCTCGAGCGTCCAGCAGGTGTGCACGCCGGGCAGGTCGAAACCCGGCACCGGCGGACGCACGGCACGCGAGCCGGTGCAGACCAGCAGCTTGTCGTAGTCCATCGCGCCGCCGGACTTCAGCGTCAGGCGCTTCGTTTTGGCATCGACCTTCTCGACCCGGTCGCGCAGGACGCGGATGCCCTTGGAATCGTAGTGATCGTTGCCCTTGCGCAGGTGCGTGCCTTCCTCGCCGATCTTCTCGATCAGCAGGTAGGGAATCGCCATGCGCGAGTACGGGCGTTCGGGTTCGTCGCCGATCAGCGTGATGTCGGCGTCGGGATCGGTCGTGCGCAGGGTTTCGGCGGCGATGACGCCGGCCGGGCCGGCACCGACGATGACGTAGCGGTGGATCATGGAGTATTCCTCGCAAGCCGTTCGAACGAACGGCCCGGCGATTGGCCGGGCCGTTGCGCAGGGTGCTGGCGTCTCAGACGCCGAGCCGCTTGCGCGTCTCGGGCTTCAGCTTGCCGTCGGCGGTCCAGCCGCGCAGCTCGTAGTACACCGGCATCATCTTGCCGAGATCGTTGACGCGGCCGGCAGCCGGGCCGGTCTTTGCGGCTTCGGTCAGCAGGCGCTTCGGCAGCGTGTCATCGGCAGCGGTCAGGCCGGCATCGAGGTTGTACTGGCGCTCCAGGTTCCAGATGCGCTCGCCGACCTCGTTGAGCTTATCCATGCTCCAGTCGCCTTCGCAGGCGGCCTGGATCTGCGGCTGGAAGTCCGCGAGCGTCCACGCGAAGGTCGTGAACACGCACAGGCCGGTCGAATCGACGACGGCGGTCGCGTCCTGGAAGGCCTTGACCAGTTCCGGCTTGCCGTCGGTGACCAGCGGATCGGTCTTGACCGGGATGCCGAGCACCTCGGAGGCGACCGTGTAGCTGCGCAGGTGGCAGGCGCCGCGGTTCGAGGTCGCATAGGTCAGGCCCATGCCCTGGATGCCGCGCGCGTCGTAGGCCGGGAATTCCTGGCTCTTGACGGTCATCGAGAATTCCGGATGGCCGTACTTCTCGCACAGGCGCCGCGAGCCGAGGCCGAGTTCGAGGCCGAAGCCCTCGCCCTTGCCGGTGAGTTCGGCCGCCTTGCAGAGCGCCTCGGCATTGCCGAACTTGAACTCGATGCCGCCCGTCTGCTCCTTGGTCAGCGCGCCGACTTCGTACAGCTCCATCGCCGCGGCGACGGTCGCACCGAAGGAGATCGGATCGAGGCCGTGCTCGTTGCAGAGGAAGTTCGCGTAGGTCAGCGCATCGAGGTCATCGATGCCGGTGTCGGAGCCGAGCGCCCACGCGGCTTCGTATTCGAGGCCGCCGGAGGCGTGCTTGTAGCGCTCCTTGCCCTCGCCCTGCACCGAGAAGTGCGTCGGGTCGATGGTCGAGATGCGGCCGCAGGCGATCGTGCAGCCGAAGCAGGCGCCGTTGCGCACCAGGTTCGGCTTGCCGTCGCTCTGGCGCGGCTCGTACATGGCCTCGCCGGAGATCGCCGAGGCGCCCTCGAACTGGACTTCGCGCCAGTTGCGGGTCGGCATCGCACCGATCTCGTTGATGACGTTCATCAGCACCTGCGTGCCGTACTTCGGCAGGCCGGCGCCGGTGACGGCGTTGTCGGCCAGCACCTTCTTGGCGGCTTCGGAGGCGGCGTGGAACGCGACCGGATCCTTGACCTTGTTCATGCCGATCGTGCCGCGCACGACGACGGCCTTGAGGTTCTTCGACCCCATGACCGCGCCGACGCCGGAGCGGCCGGCCGCCCGGTGCAGGTCGTTGACGATCGCCGCGTACAGCACGCCCTTCTCGGCACCGGCACCGATGGTCGCGACGCGCACCAGCGGATCGTGGTGCTTCTTGTGCACCCAGTGCTCGGTCTCCCAGACCGACTTGCCCCAGATCTCGGCGGCGTCGAGCAGCTCGGCCTTGTCATCGACGATCGACAGGTACACCGGCTTCGGCGACCTGCCTTCGAAAATGATCATGTCCCAGCCGGCGTACTTGAGCTCGGCGCCGAAGAAGCCGCCGGAGTTCGAGCAGGCGATCGCGTTGGTCAGCGGGCCCTTGGTGACCACCGAGTAGCGACCGCTGGTCGAGGCCTCGGTGCCGGTCAGCGGACCGGTGGTCATGATCATCTTGTTGTCGGGCGACAGCGGATCGACCTTCGGATCGGTCTCCTCGACCAGATACTTGGTCGCCAGACCGCGCTGGCCGAGGTAGTCCCTGGCCCAGTCCATGCGCAGCGGCTCGACCGACATCGAGCCCGTGCTCAGGTTGACGCGCAAAACCTTGTTGTTCCAGCCCATCTCTCAGTCTCCCCTGCGCTCAGGCAGCCGTGTTGGCCTTCGCGGCCCAGGCACGCATCTTGTCGAGTCCGGTCCAGCTCGAATCCACGTAGGTGATCGCGCCGGTCGGGCAGGCCTTGGCGCAGGCCGGGTCGCCCTGGCAGAGGTCGCACTTGATGACCTTGCCGGTGGCGGTGTTGTAGTTCACGGTGCCGAACGGACAGGCGATCGTGCAGACCTTGCAGCCGACGCAGGTCTTCTCGTTGACCTCCATCGCGCCGGTGGCCGGGTTCTTGGTGATGGCTTCGACCGGGCAGGCATGCAGGCACCAGGCTTCGGCGCACTGCGTGCAGGTGTAGGGCACGAAGCGGCCTTCCTCGTGGAACGCGAACACCTTGATGCGCGACTTCGAGGGATTGAAGGCCTGCTCGTTCTCGTAGGAGCAGGCCATCTCGCACTGCAGGCATCCGGTGCACTTCTGCGGGTCGATGTACAGGGATCGTTGCATCGACAGGCCCTCTCTCTCTTGATGGTTTGTGATGGTCCAGTGGTACTCGGATCGGCAATTCACCGCATTCACGGCGGTTGCCGGCACGCTGCGGCGGGTTCAGCCGCCCGTCATGTTCATGTGGCGCAGGATCACGGGCTGCGCCTTCAGGTTGAAATCGTGTCCCTTGGGCTTGATGTGCATCGCCTCGACGATCGCCTGCTTCAGGCGCTCCGGGTCACCGGGATGGGCGCGCAGCACGTGGCGCAGGTCGACCGAATGCTCCTGACCGAGGCAGAGCAGCAGCTGGCCCTCGGCCGACACGCGCACGCGGTTGCAGTCGCCGCAGAAGTTGTGGCTGTGCGGCGAGATGAAGCCGATGCGGCTCGCACTGCCGCCGACGCGGTAGTACTTCGACGGCCCGCCGGTCTGCTCGGTGGTCGGGATCAGGTCGAAGTGGCCGGCGAGGTCGCGGCGGATGTCGTCGGACGAGTAATAGGCCTCGGCGCGGTCATGGTCGCCGATGACGCCGAGCGGCATTTCCTCGATGAAGGAGAGGTCGAGCCCCTCGTCGCAGGCGAAGCGCACGAGATCGACGACCTCGTCGTGGTTGCGGTGCTTGAGCACGACGGCGTTGAGCTTGGTGCGCTCGAAGCCGGCGGCCTGCGCGGCGCGGATGCCGCGCAGCACGACCTCGAGATCGCCGGTGCGCGTGATGCGCCGGAAGCGCTCCGGGCGCAGGCTGTCGAGGCTGATGTTGAGGCGGCGCACGCCGGCGGCCTTCAGTTCGGCGGCGTAGCGTTCGAGCTGCGAGCCGTTGGTCGTGATCACCAGCTCGCGCAGCTGCGCCAGCGCGCCGAGCTCGCGCACCAGCGTCATCACGTCGCGCCGCACCAGCGGCTCGCCGCCGGTGAGGCGGATCTTGCGCACGCCGAGTTCGGCGAAGGCCCGGCCGACCGCGGCCATCTCCTCCAGCGTCAGCACCTTCGCGCGCGGCAGGAAGTTCATGTCCTCGGCCATGCAGTACACGCAGCGGAAATCGCAGCGGTCGGTGACCGACAGACGGATGTAATCGATGTGCCGGCCGAAACGGTCGATCAGTTTCGGAGCCGGCGTCTGGAGGGAGTCCGCTGACACTTCGGAAGGCATCCTCTTCTGGGCGTCACCCGGTCCTGACGGTCCGGTGCGCAGGTTCTGGATCGGCGTACATGCAAGGCAGGGGCCAGAGGCCAGGGCGTTTGAGCACAGTTTTGCAAGCACCTGATATTGCCAGCTTGCGCGTCGGCAACCTGCCCCGGCAGCGGCTTTTTGGTGGTACAGACTGTCCCACCGCCTCCGGTACGCACGGCACACGTACCAGCCTAGCAACGCCGGCCGGCAGGCCGCGGATGCCGCGCCCGGCATCCGCAGAGGCCAGCCCGCCGGCTGCCCCTGCGGCCGCACCGTCACGGCCGCAGGC
>NZ_DAOLKE010000117.1:0-9998 GCF_035331805.1 Plasticicumulans sp.
TGGCCTTCGCGCACCGGCGCGGCGCCGAGCGCGGCGAGTTCGGCGGCGAGCAGCGGTTCGACGCCGCGCGGGGCGGTCGCGAAAAACGGAAGATCGGCAGACATCGGCGCGGGTACCGGGCAGGCGCGGGCCGGCATTCTAGCGTCCGGCCGCGCGGCGGCTAGAATTCGCGCCCCCCGACCCGTACCCGGAGCCCGCCGCCGTGGACGAACAGCGCCTGATCGATCTGGAGATTCGCTACGCGCATCAGGACGCCGCGCTCAATGAACTCAGCGACCTCGTCTACCGCCAGGGGCGCGAGCTCGACGCGCTGCGCCGGCTGGTCGGCGATCTGCGCCGGCAGCTGCAGGCGATGGCACCGTCGAACATCGCGACCGCGGCCGAGGAAACGCCGCCGCCGCACTACTGATGCGGACTGATGCGGACTGATGCGGAACCGATGCGCACCTCAGCCGGGGATGCCGACCCGCACCGGCAGCGGTTTCAGCACCGTGCTCAAGACCGACGGCTCGATGCCGATCAGGTAGCCACGCTTGCCGCCGTTGATCCAGATGCGCGGCAGTTCGAGGATCGTCGCCTCGACGTAGACCGGCATCGCGTGGCGCGTGCCGAAGGGCGAGGTGCCGCCGACCAGATAGCCGCTGTGGCGGTTGGCGACCTCGGGTGCGCAGGGGGCGATCGAGCGGGCGCCGATCTGGCGCGCGAGCTCCTTCGTCGACACCTGCAGGTCGCCGTGCATCAGCACGATCAGGGGTTCATGCCGGTCGTCTTCCATGATCAGCGTCTTCACGACGGCGTGCTCGGGCAACCCCAGCGCATGGGCGCTGTGGGCGGTGCCGCCGCGCTCTTCATATTCGTATAAATGATCCGAAAACCCGACTTTGTGCTGTCGCAACAAGCGGATGGCGGCAGTGACGGGGGTTTTGGCCTTACTCATGAACATGATCTCAATCAAGTATTTGATGGATTACGATTTTGTAAAAAAGCAGCGGTATTGTTGCAAACCTGATACGAGTGTCGTTTTGAGAATTTAAGTTTGCGTCTGTGTGTAAATTTGTTTTAATAATCTCATAAAGTTTGTCGATTCGAGGTTCCGACGGATGACCACTTCCAAGAGCGTGTCGCTGCCGCTGATCGAAATCGATCAACCGCTGCTGGATGCGGCCGAGCCCTGCCCGCAGCGGCGCGGCTTCCTGCGCACCGCCGGCCTGCTGGTCAGCAGCCTGATCGCGCTGCCGGTGCTGGCCCGCAGCGCCGGCAACGGCAAGCATACGGTCAGCACGGCCCGCAGCACCGCAAAGTCCGCATCTGCGTCCACGGCCCGCACGTCCGCCCGCGCCGCAAAGCCGGCGGCCGGGGCCAGCGTGGCCGGTCGTGCCGCGACCGGCAAGCGCATGCCGGCGAAGCCGGTGATCGCGCTGCGTCAGGCGCCGGCCGGCAAGAGCAACCTGAAGATCCGCGTCGATGCCCGGGGCAAGCCGGTCGGCGGGCGCGTGGTCGCGCAGATCCGCGGCGGCAGCAGCTACAAGCCGCAGCTGCGCAGCACCGGCCGCGGCTATGTCGATCGCGGCGAGCAGCGCATCGGCCGTGGCAGCATCGTGGCCGACACCCGCGGCCTCGAAGCGCCGGGCATCATCACCGAGTCGAAAACCGCGTCGACCGAGAGCCTGTTCCGCAACGGCGACCGCGTGCTGTCGCTGTACGCGCCGGGCACCGGCGAGAGCGTGCGCGAGGTGTTCTGGACGCCGAACACCGGCTACCTGCCGCAGTCGATCAAGGAAATCTCCTGGGCGCTGCGCGATCACCACAACGACGAGTTCCGGCTGTTCGATCCGCGGGCGCTCGACATCCTGTACGCGATGCAGCTGATGCTGCAGCGGCCCGAGACCCACATCATCTCCGGCTACCGCTCGCCCGAGACCAACGCGCTGCTGCGCGAGGAATCGCGCGGCGTCGCCAAGAACAGCTTCCACATGCAGGCGCGCGCGCTCGACGTGCGCATGCCCGGCCTCGGCGTCGGCCAGATGCGCATGGCGGCGCTGAGCCTGCGCGCCGGTGGCGTCGGCTATTACCCGCGCAGCAACTTCGTGCACATCGACTCCGGCCCGGTGCGCAGCTGGGGCTGATCCCCGCGCCGCCTTGCCGTGCGCTGCCGACGCCGCCCCCCGGGGCGGCGTCGTCGTTTCCGGGGCAGGACAAGCACACACCGGTGCATGGCAGCCATGAGCCTGATTTGATCGATCAATGATTGATCGGTCAATCATCCGGCGCGATGCTGGCGGCCTTTCCCCCGCCGGAGTCCGTCGCCGATGTCCGCCGTCCCCCTCGCCGGAACCGAGCCCGTGCCGGCCGCCGGCACCGCCGCGCCTGCCGGCCTGTACGGCGCGCAGGCCCTGCGCGCGATGCTCGGCATCGCGCTGGTCGCGATGCTGGTTGCGCTCGATCAGACCGTGGTCGGCACGGCGATGCCGACCATCGTCGCCGAGCTGCGCGGCTTCGAGCAGTTCGCGTGGGTCGCGACCGCCTATCTGCTGAGCTCGACGACGCTGCTGCCGGTGCTCGGCCGGCTCGGCGACCTGTTCGGGCGCAAGCCCTTCGTGATCGCGGCGATCATCGTGTTCACCGGCGCCTCGGCGCTGTGCGGACAGGCCGGCTCGATGCCGGCGCTGATCGCGGCGCGTGCGCTGCAGGGCGTCGGCGGCGCGATGATCATCGCCACCGCCTTCACGAGCATCGCCGACCTGTTCCCGGACACCGCGCACCGGCTGCGCTGGCAGGCGCTGATGTCGAGCAGCTTCGCGCTCGCGAGCGGCATCGGGCCGGTGCTCGGCGGGCTGCTGACCGAGCACTTCGGCTGGCGCTCGGTGTTCTACGTCAACCTGCCGCTCGGGCTGCTGGCGCTGGTGCTGGTCATCGCCTATCTGCCGCGCAGCCGCGGCACGCGCGCCGAGGGCGCCGGCTTCGACCTGCCCGGTGCGCTGTGGCTGAGCGGCGGACTTGCGGCGCTGCTGCTGTGGGTCGAACTCGGCCAGCGCGCCGGCGCGTGGTTCGCCGGTGCGCTGCCGCTGTGGCTGGCCGGCGGCGTGCTGGCGCTGCTGCTGTTCGTGCGCCGGCAGCTGCACGCCCGCCATCCGCTGCTGCCGCTGCGGCTGCTCGCGATCCCGCGCGTGCGCCGCGTCGTGCTCTGCGCGCTCGCGGCCGGGGCCGTGATGTTCGCGGCGCTGTTCTACGCCCCGCTGCTGCTGCAGGGCGCTTATGGCCATTCGCCGCACGAGGCCGGGCTGATCGTGACGCCGCTGGTGCTGGCGATCGCGCTCGGCAGCCTGATCAACGGCCGGCTGTACGGGCGGCTCGCCGATCCGGAATCCCTGCTGCTGCCCGGCTGGCTGCTGCTCGGGGCCGGCGTGCTCGGCGTGCAGGCGGTCGGCGCGCAGACCTCGGCGTGGCTTGCGGCCGGCGCCTTCCTGATGTGCGGGCTCGGACTCGGCTTCCTGTTCCCGAACTTCACGCTGCTGGTGCAGACCAGCGTGCCGCGCGCTGAACTCGGCGTGGCGACGGCGCTGGTGCAGACCGTGCGCGCGCTCGGCAGCATGGCCGGCACGGTCGTGCTCGGCGTGCTGGTCACCGGCACCTGGCGCACGGCGATGGACGCCGCCGGCAGCGGTGCCGGCGCGCAGGCGCTGCGGCCGCTGTTCGCCGATCCGCAGCTGCTGCTCGATCCGGCCGGTCTGCATCAGGCCACGACGCTGGCGGCGCGCCTGCCGGACGGCCCGGCGCAGCTCGCGCAACTGCTCGATGCCGCGCACCGGGCGCTCGCGGCCGGCATCCACCTCGGCCTGCTGCTCGCGGCCGGGCTCGCTGCGCTGGTGCTGGTCGCGCTGCTCGCCGGCCGCTGGCGGCGGCGCGGCCGGGTGGCGGAGGCGGGGACATGAGCCAGTCTGCTTCCGCGCTGCAGCACATGGTGCGGCTCGCACAGCGGCTGTCGACGGCCTTCGAGGCGGCGGTCGGCATGCATCTGGCGCGCTGGCGCATCCTGAACCACCTGCACGAGCACGGGGCCAGCACGCAGAAGCACATGAAGACGCTGATCGGCGTCGATGCCGCGGCACTGACCCGGCAGCTGCAGCTGCTCGAAGCCGAAGGTCTGGTGCGCCGGCGCAGCCATCCGGACGACCAGCGCCTGACCGAGGTGGCGCTGACCGCGGCCGGGACCGATCGCCTTGCCGCCGGGCGCGTGGCCCGCGATGCCTTCGTCGCGCGCCTGCTGGCCGGCCTCGATGCCGAAGCGCTCGCGGCCTTCGAGGCGACGCTTGCGCACATCGGGCGCAACCTCGATGCCCGGACGCAGGAACCCGACGCCTGACCCGCCGCAGCCGGGCCGGCGGCGGATGGTGCAGCGTGAAAAACCGAAGGCCCGGCTTCGCCTGCCGGGCCTTCGCAGAGGGGTTGCGTCGATCAGCCGCGCATCACATGACGCCGAGCAGCTTCGGCAGCGTCAGCGAGATCGCCGGCACGTAGGTCACGATCACGAGGAAGACCAGCATCGTCAGCAGCCACGGCCACACGGCGATGGTCAGCTCGGTGATGCCCATCTTGGTGATGCCCGAGGCCACGTACAGGTTCAGGCCGACCGGCGGATGACACATGCCGACCTCCATGTTGACGACGATCAGGATGCCGAAGTGCACCGGGTCGATGCCGAGCTGCATCGCGATCGGGAACAGGATCGGCGCGAAGATCAGCACGATCGACGACGGCTCCATGACGTTGCCGGCGAGCAGCAGCACGATGTTGCACATCAGCAGGAAGGTGATCGGGCCGAGGCCGCTGCCGATCATGATCTCGGCCAGCGTCTGCGGGATCTTCTGGTCGGTCATGATGAAGCTGAACATCACGGCATTCGTGATGATGTACAGCAGCATCGCCGACATGTTCGCCGAACTGAGCAGCACCTTCGGCACGTCCTTCAGGCCCATGTCCTTGTAGATGAACACGGCGACGATGAAGGCGTAGACGGCGCTCATCGCCGCGGCCTCGGTCGGCGTGAACAGGCCGGCGTAGATGCCGCCGATGACGATGATGATCAGCAGCAGGCCCCAGACCGACTCGCGGAAGGCCTTGATGCGCTCCTGCATCGTCGCCTTCGGCTGGCGCGGATAGCCGAATTTCTTCGCGCGGTACCAGGTCGTGAACGCCAGGAAGCCGGCGAGCATCAGGCCCGGCACGACGCCGGCCATGAACAGCGCGCCGACCGAGGTGTTGGTCGCGACCGAGTACATGACCATGACGATCGACGGCGGGATCAGGATGCCGAGCGCGCCGCTGGTGGCGATGACGCCGGCACCGAAGCGGTTCGGGAAACCCTGCTTCAGCATCGCCGGCAGCAGGATCGAGCCGATCGCGACCACGGTCGCCGGCGAGGATCCCGACACGGCCGCGAACAGCGCGCAGGCAATGACGCCGGCCAGGCCCAGGCCGCCGTGCCAGTGCCCGACCATCGAGGTCGCGAAGTTGATCATCCGGCGCGCCACGCCGCCGTGGGTCAGGAAGTTGCCGGCGAGGATGAAGAACGGGATCGCCATGATCTCGAACTTCTCGATGCCGGTGAACAGCTTCAGTGCGACGGTCTGCACGTCGGTGTTCGTGAAGCCGAACAGGAAGGTCAGCACCGTCAGGCCGAGCGAAATCGAGATCGGCATGCCGGTCAGCATCAGTCCGAACAGCAGTCCGAAGATGATCAGGGCATTCATTGCGGCTTGCCTCCGTCTTCAGGCTTGCGGATCGGGTGCGACATCTCGCGCGGGTGCAGGTCGTCGTCGAGTGCGAACCAGTTGATGTCTTCGGGCTTGTCGGGATCGTCGACGCCCTCGACGTGGCCGTGGTCGTGGTGCGGCAGATCGCCGGTGCGGTGGAAGGCCCAGGCCACCTGCAGGAAGCGGAAGCACATCAGGTAGGAGCCGAGCGGGATCGCCATGTACAGGATCCACGCCGGCCATTCGAGCACCTCAGTCGTGCTGCCGGTGTGCATCACGTGCGCGACCAGCCCGGCGCCGAAGGTGCCGACAATGCCGGTGAAGGTCGCGCCGGCGAGCAGCCCGAACAGCACGAACTTCGCGCGCATCGGCGTCGACAGCCGGTTGATCAGCACGTCGACGCCGACGTGGATGCCGGTGCGCACGCCGTAGGCGGCGCCGAACTTGGCCATCCAGATGAACATGAAGATGCAGAGCTCCTGCGCCCACGAGAAGTCGAGCGACAGCAGCCAGTCCTGCAGGCCGGGGATGGCCATGCCGGCGAGGTAGCGGTGCACGACGCTGACGAACACGATCAGCGTCGCACCCGCGATGAGGAAGGCGATCAGCCATTCCTCCAGGTGATCGAGGAATTTCATGCGGGGGTCCTCCGCGCACAACGGGTCGGGCGGGGCGCCGGCCGGCGGCGGCAGGGCCGCCGGGCCGGCGAGGTGCGGACGCGGGGGCGGCTTACTTGATCGGCGCGCCGGCGGCAGCGGCTTCCTTGTAGAAGGCGTCGATCAGGTCCTTGCCGACGCGCGAGGCGACCTCGGCATGCACCGGCAGCAGTGCATCACGCCACTGCTTCAGCTCGGCATCGGTCGGCGTGTAGACGGTGGTCTTGCCGGAGGCCTTGATCGCTTCGAGCGCGTCGGCGTTTTCCTTCTCGGCGATGTCGTTCGCGTACTTGGTGGCGTCCTTCATCGCGCCTTCGAGCGTCGTGCGGATGTCGGCCGGCAGGTCGTCCCAGAACTTCTTGTTGACGATGACCGCGTAGCCGAGATAGCCGTGGCGCGTGACCGTGGCGTCCTTCTGCACCTCGTGCATCTTCTGCGTGTACATGTTCGACGGCGGGTTCTCGGTGCCGTCGACGACGCCGGTCTGCAGCGCCTGGTAGACCTCGGAGAAGGCCATCACCTGCGGGATCGCGCCGAGCTCACGCATCTGCTTGTCCAGCACCTTCGAGGACTGGATGCGCACCTTCAGGCCCTTCATGTCGGCCGGCAGATGGATCGGCTTGTTCGCCGACATGATCTTGAAGCCGTTGTCCCAGTAGGCCAGGCCCTTGATGCCCTTGGTCTCCAGCTTGTCGAGCAGGCCGCGCCCGACCGGCCCGTCGGTGACGCGGCGCAGCACGTCGCGGTTCGGCAGGATGTAGGGCAGGTCGAAGACCTCGAATTCCTTGACGCCGAGCGGCCCGAACTTCGCGAGCGAGGGCGCGAGCATCTGCACGGCGCCGAGCTGCAGCGCCTCGACCTCCTCCTTGTCCTTGTAGAGCTGGCTGTTCGGGTAGACCTCGACCTTGACCGCCCCCTTGGTGCGCTCCTCGGCCAGCTTCTTGAAGTATTCGGCCGCCTTGCCCTTCGGCGTGTCCTGGGCGACGACGTGCGAGAACTTGATGAGGATCGGATCGGCCGCGTGGGCGAGCCCGCCGAGCGCCAGGGCGACGCCGAGGGTCAGGGTCTTGAGCGTGATGCGCAGCATGGGTTTTTCTCCTCGTCTCTAATAATTGGAATCTTCGGAACGATCGCGTTTCGGGCTTGGAGTGATGCCCCGGCCGCCCGGGGGGTGACGGGGCGGGTACGCAGGGGCCGCTGCCCGATGGCGGCCCGTGCGCCGGACAGCTTAGGACGCTGCCCGCGGTAATACCGGCTGACCGGCGGCAAATGCCGGTGAGCCGGACACGGCACGGACCGGTCGTGGACCGGTCCGCTGGGTTGCCCGGACCGCGAAGGGTCCGGGCGGGTCGGGCTTCAGACGGCCTGCGCCGGCGTCGCCGTGACCAGCGGTGCACGCTCGCCGTGCGCGTCGGCCTCGATCTCGGCCTCGACGTTGGCGCGGCCGTCGAGATGGGCGTGCAGCGCCGTCTCGTCGAGTTCCTTCTCCCACTTGGCGATGACGATGGTCGCCACGCCGTTGCCGATCAGGTTGGTCAGCGCGCGCGCCTCGGACATGAAGCGGTCGATGCCGAGGATCAGCGCCAGACCGGCGACCGGGATCGTGCCGATCGAGGCGAGCGTCGCCGCCAGCGTGACGAAGCCCGAGCCGGTGACGCCGGCCGCGCCCTTGGAGGTCAGCATCAGCACGCCGAGGATGGTCAGCTCCTGCGTCAGCGTCAGGTCGATGTTGCAGGCCTGGGCGATGAAGATCGCCGCCATGGTCAGGTAGATCGAGGTGCCGTCGAGGTTGAACGAGTAGCCGGTCGGGACCACGAGACCGACCACCGGCTTCGAGCAGCCGAGGCGTTCGAGCTTGTCCATCAGCCGCGGCAGCGCCGATTCCGAGGACGAGGTGCCGAGCACGATCAGCAGTTCTTCCTTGATGTACTTGATGAACTTCCAGACCGAGAAGCCGCAGGCGCGGGCGATGGCACCGATGACGCCGAAGATGAACAGCAGGCAGGTCGCGTAGAACGCTCCCATCAGCAGCGCCAGGTTGCCGAGGGTGTGGAAGCCGTACTTGCCGATCGTGAAGGCCATCGCACCGAAGGCACCGATCGGGGCGACCTTCATGATGATGTTGACGACGCCGAACATGCCGTGCGCGAACTGGTCGATCATCTTCACCAGCGGCCGGCCCTTCTCGCCCATCGCCGCCAGCGCGAAGCCGAACAGCACCGCGAAGAACAGCACCTGCAGGATCTCGCCCTTGGCCAGCGCGTCGACGACGTTGGTCGGAATCACGCCCATCAGGAACTCGACCGTGGTCTGCGACTTCTGCGCGGCCGTCGTGTAGGTCGCGATCGCCTTGGTGTCGATCGTCGCCGGATCGGCGTTGATGCCGGCACCCGGCTGCGCGAGGTTGACGATCAGCAGGCCGATCGCCAGCGCGGCGGTGGTCACCAGCTCGAAGTACAGCAGCGCCTTGCCGCCGACGCGGCCGATCTTCTTCATGTCTTCCATGCCGGCGATGCCGACGACGACGGTGCAGAAGATGATCGGGGCGATGACCATCTTGATCAGCTTGATGAAGGTGTCGCCGAGCGGCTTGAGATCGGTGCCGAAGCCCGGGTTGTAGTGACCGACGGCGACGCCGATGGCGATCGCCACCAGCACCTGGAAGTACAGACTCTTGAAGATCTTCGGCATGGCTCGTGTGCCTCTCCGCGCTAGCTGGTGGGTGCCGGTCGTCGCCGGCTCGCGGAAGGCTGTACTGCACGGCATGTGCCATCAATGGCAAGTGATTGAAAATGCCGTTTTAATTGCGATCATCTGCGAAATCGGAGGGTTTGTTTTTCATGATGTGCAAGCTGTGTGCGGGCTTCCGGAACGCCGTTTCCTGCCGCGATGCGGATATCCGCACACTCGGCCGGCCAGTGCGGGGAAAGGGCGGCCCGGCGCGCTGTCCGGCGCAGTCCGGCGGCCGTCACGGGCGGAATTTCACACAGCGGGCCGGGATGCCCGCGGTTCAGCGTCCGGCGTCGCGCCGGCGTCTGGCCTCGGCGATCAGCCCCGACAACTCCTCGTCCTCGCCGATGCCGCGCGCGATCTCGTAATGGCGCAGCGCCCGCTCGAACTCGCCGCGCGCCTGCGCCTGCCGGCCCCAGCCGATGAAGCGCGCGCGGATGCCGGCGATGCCGGCGAGCGCCTCGGCGTTGCCGGGCGCGAGCTTCAGCACCTGCCGCCAGGTCTGCAGCGCGTTGTCATCGGGCGGCTGCGTGTAGCGCATGCCGGCGTACTGGCTGCGCGCCTGCACGAGCAGCGCACGCACGGCGCTGGCGACGGCATCCTCGGCCGGTGCCGGTGCCGGTGCCGGTGCCGGTGCCGGGGGGGCTGCGGCATCGCTGCCCGGTGATCCGCCCGCACCGGCTTCTGCCCCGGGCGGGACCACCGCCGCCACTGCCGCCGGTGACGCTTCCTGCGCCGGCGCTGCGCGGGTGGTGGCGGCCGGCGTGACTGCATCGTCTGCCGATGCGGCCGGCGGCATGACCGGGTCAGGGCCCGGCGCTGGAGCCGCTTCCGTCACGGGCTGCGCCGGCGCGGCCGG
>NZ_DAOLKE010000118.1:0-9956 GCF_035331805.1 Plasticicumulans sp.
AGCGCGCTCGACGGCTTCGAGCGCGTCGGCGGCGCGCTCGAAGCCGTCGAGCGCGCTGGCCGTGGCCAGACGCACGGCGAGCACGACGGCGACGCCGAGTGCGATGCCGAGCACGGCGAGTGCGAACTGCAGCGGCTGGCGGGCGAGTTCGCGCAGGGCTGCGGCGAGCAGCAGCCGCGCCGGCATCAGGCGGCTCCGTCGACGGCGTGCAGGCGTCCGTCGGCGAGCCGCAGCCGGCGGTCGGCGGCTGCGGCGACCTCGGCGGCGTGCGTGACGATCAGCACCGTGGCGGCGTGCTCGCGTGCGAGCCGCAGCAGCAGGTCGAGCACGCGCGCGCCGTTTTCGGCATCGAGCGCGCCGGTCGGCTCGTCGGCGAGCAGGAGCTTCGGCCGGTGCACGAGCGCGCGCACCAGCGCCACGCGCTGCTGCTCGCCGCCGGAGAGTTCACCGGGCCAGCGCCGGGAGGCATCGGCAAGCCCGACGGCATCGAGCAGCGACGCGACGCGCGCCAGCCCCGCGGCATCGGCGAGGCCGTTCAGTTCCAGCGGCAGGCGGGCGTTCTCGGCGACCGTCAGCGTCGGCACCAGATTGAAGAACTGGAACACGATGCCGACCTGCCGGCGGCGCAGCCGCGTGCGGGCGGTCTCGGAGAGCCTCGCCAGGTCGCGGCCGTCGAAGCACACCTCGCCGGCATCGGGCAGGTCGATGCCGGCGGCGAGGTTCAGCAGCGTCGACTTGCCGCTGCCCGAGGCCCCGAGCAGCGCGACCACCTCGCCGGGCAGCAGCGCCAGTTCGGCACCGGCGAGCACCGGACGCTGGCCGTGGCCTTCGGCGTAACCGCGACAGACCTTGCGCAGCTGCAGCAACGGTGACGGAGCGGTCATGCCATTACCCGTGCATTTCGTGCAGAATCGTGGCCGATGCCGCCGCGGACGCCGCACGCACACACCGTGCCGACCGTGACAACAATTGACCCGTCAATGACATGGCTGCATCGACACGCTTGCGCCGCCTCCGGGATAATCGCCGAATCGGGTCCACCCGCAGGTGCAGGGGGCGCACCGACGCGGTTTACGGGATAAATACGCAAATTTCGGACCGGACGGAGCAATTTCCATGATTCATGTCCTTGCCGTGCCGTGCCGCGTGTGCATGGTTCTCGTGCTCGCGAGCCTCGCGGTGCTCGCCGGCTGCAGCAGCACCGAACTGCCGACGCTGCCGACCACCGGCAATTACGGCACGCAGACCACCGATCCGTCCAAGTACAACTACATCATCGGTCCCGGCGACTCGGTGCAGATCTTCGTCTGGCGCAACCCCGAGGTCTCGCAGAGCGTCACCGTGCGCCCGGACGGCAAGATCACGACGCCGCTGGTCGAGGACCTGCAGGCCAGCGGCCGCACGCCGACGCAGCTGGCACGCGACATCGAGAAGGTGCTGGAAACCTACATCCGCCAGCCGATCGTGACCGTGATCATGGGCGGCTTCGGCGGCCCGTACTCCGAGCAGATCCGCGTGGTCGGCGAGGCGGCCAAGCCGCAGTCGATCCCGTACCGCGAGAAGATGTCGCTGCTCGACGTGATGATCCTCGTCGGCGGCCTGACGCAGTTCGCCGATGGCAACGAGGCCAAGATCGTGCGCGTCGTCGAGGGTCAGCAGCAGCAGTACCGCGTGCGCATCGACGACCTGCTGAAGGACGGCGACATCACCGCCAACGTCGACATGCTGCCGGGCGACATCCTGATCGTTCCGGAATCCTGGCTGTAAGCGCAGATCCACGAAGAACCACGCAGAACCACGGTTTCCGCCATGCACGAGATCGTCGAACAAATCCTCGGTTACCTGCGCGGCATGTGGCGTTACCGCTGGTACGCGCTGGCCGTCGCCTGGACCATCAGCCTCGGCGGCTGGTTCTTCGTGCACCGCCTGCCCGACCAGTTCGAGGCCTCGGCGCGCGTCTACGTCGACACGCAGTCGATCCTGCGCCCGCTGCTGCGCGGCCTGACCGTCGACGTGAACCCGGATTCGCAGATCCAGCTGATGACGCGCACGCTGCTCAGCCGGCCGAACCTCGAGAAGGTCGCGCGCATGACCGACCTCGACCTGAAGGCCCGCGACAACGCGCAGATGGACGTGCTGCTCGATCGCCTCGGCAAGCACATCTCGCTGCGCAGCCTCGGGCGCGAGAACCTCTACACGATCGGTTTCGAGGACAAGGATCCGGGCTTCGCGAAGAAGGTCGTGCAGTCGCTGCTGACGATCTTCGTCGAGAACGCGCTCGGCGAGACCCGGCAGGACTCCGACACCGCGCAGCGCTTCCTCGACAAGCAGATCGCCGAATACGAGGCACGCCTGCTCGCGGCCGAGGAGCGCCTGAAGAACTTCAAGCGCCAGAACGTCGACATGATGCCGCAGTCCGGTCAGGACCATTACAGCAAGATGCAGGAGATGGGCTCGCAGCTCGCGGCCGCACGCCTCGAACTGAAGCAGATCGAGCAGCGGCGCGACACGCTGAAGGCGCAGCTCGACGGTGACACGGCCACCTTCGGCGTCGGTCCGAAGCCGGTGATCGCGCAGGAAGGCCCGGCCAGCATCACCGATTCGGCACCGGTCGACGGCCGCATCAAGATGATGGAGGAGCGACTCGACCAGCTGCTGCTGCAGTACACCGAGAAGCATCCCGACGTCATCGCCGTGCGCCAGACCATCGCCGACCTGCGCAAGCAGCGCGAGAAGGAAATCGCCGAGATTCGTGCCGCCACCGCGGCCGCGGCCAAGGCGGCCAGCAGCAACGGCGGCGAGCCGGTCCAGGACGGCAATCCCTACCTGCAGCAGGTGCGCATGATGCTGACCGCCGAGGAGGGCAATGCCGCCGCCTCGCGCGTGCGCGTCGAGGAGTTCGAGCGCCGCCTGGCCGAGATGCAGCGCATGGTCAACAGCGTCCCCGAGGTCGAGGCGCAGCTGAAGGCGCTGAACCGCGATTACGACGTGACCCGCCAGAACTACGATCAGCTGCTCGCCCGCCGCGAATCGGCGCGCCTGTCGCAGCAGGCCGGCCAGACCAACGAGGACATCAAGTTCAAGGTCATCGATCCGCCGCGCGTGCCGAACGAGCCGACCGGTCCGAACCGCGTCGGGCTGATGTCGGGCGTGTTCGGCGGCGCGGTCATCGGCGGCATCGCCGTGGCCTTCCTGATCTCGCAGCTGCGTCCGACCTTCGACAGCCGGCGCATGCTGACCGATCTGACCGGCCTGCCGGTGCTCGGCATGGTCAGCCTGGTCGTCTCGCCCGACACGATCCGGCGCCAGCGCTACGGGCTCGCGGGTTTCGTCGGCATGGGCATGCTGCTGGTGCTGACCTTCGGCGGACTGCTGGCCGCCCAGCTGACCGGCCACCGGCTGATCTGACGCCGCCTGGAGCGCTCGTTCTTGGACACCATCGAAAAAGCCATCGAACGCCTGAGCCGCCACGAACGGCAGCCGGCTCCCGTCGCCGAGGCGCAGGGCACCGCGGCCATCGTCATCGAGCCGGCCCCGCTGCCGGCAGTGCCCGGCAGCCAGCCGGTGCGTGCCGAAACCCCGGCTGCACCGGCCGTGGTCCGGCGCACCAAGCGTTCGGTCACGCTTGACCTGCAGCGCATCCGCGATGCCGGCATGGTCGTTCCGGACGGCAACCGCAGCCGCATCAAGGAGGAATACCGGCACATCAAGCGGCCGCTGCTGCTCAACGCCGCCGGCAAGGGCGCGGCGGTGCGCCCCAACCAGAACGTCATGATGGTGTCGAGCTCGCAGCCGGGCGAGGGCAAGACCTTCACGTCGATCAACCTGGCGCTCAGCATCGCCGCCGAGCGTGACCGCACCGTGCTGCTCGTCGATGCCGACGTGCTGAAGCCGACGGTGTCGCGCTTCTTCGGCGTCGACAACGGCCCGGGCCTGGTCGACTTCCTGGTCGATGGTCAGCTCGATCTGTCCGAAGTCCTGGTCGAGACCAACGTGCCGTCGCTGGTGCTGCTGCCGGCCGGCAACTCGCACCATCTGTCGACCGAGCTGCTCGGCAGCACGGCGATGCGCGACCTGATGACCGAGATGAGCAACCGCTATTCGGACCGCGTCATCATCATGGATTCGCCGCCGCTGCTCGCCACCACCGAAGCCGCGGTGCTCGCGCATCTGGTCGGCCAGATCATCATGGTCGTCGAGGCCGAGCGCACGCGTCAGTCGCTGGTCAAGGAGGCGCTGGCGCTGCTTGATCCGGACATGGCGGTCGGCTTCGTGCTGAACAAGTCGCGCCAGGCCGCCCGCGGCGACTACTACGGCCCGTACTACTACAGCTACGCGGAGCCGGCGCGTGAGTAAGCGGACCCGACAGTTCGGCCGGGGCTGCCTGTCCCTGTTCGTGCTGGTATCGGGGACCGCCGCTGCCGGCGACGTGACGATGCAGTCCAGCCTGAGCGTCAGCGGCACGCTGACGGACAACATCACGCGCGGCCAGATCCAGTCGGATGGCAGCCCGGTCTCGAAGGGCGACTTCATCACCGAGATCCGGCCTTCGATCGGCGGGCGCAGCCAGGGCGCCGGCCTCAAGTACGATTTCAACTACGAGCTGTCGGCCGTGGAGTATTTCCACGACACGGCCCGCAATGCGGTCAACAACCGCTTCCGGCTCAACGGCACGGCCGAAGTCGTCGAGGACCGCTTCCTGCTCGATTTCCGCTCCGCGTACTTCCAGGTCGCCAATGCGCCGTCGGCCGATACCCTGAACGATCCGCTGCTCGGTTCGGGCGGGTATTCGAACGTCGGCACGCTGACGCTGACGCCGATCTGGCGCGAGCACCTCGGCAGCTTCGCCGACTCCGAAATGACCGGCACGCTCGGTCTGACGACGACCTCCGACCAGAGCGACAACGTCGGCGGCGCCTCGGCCAGCGCTTCGGATTCGACCGTGCTCGGCATCGACTGGCGGCTCAGCAACGGTCGCAGCAGCGGCAACACCGGCTGGAGCGTCGTCTATTCGCGCTCGGTCGAAGGTTACGCCGATGGCAATCTCGGCAACGACGAGCGGGAGCACGCCGAAGCGAGCGTGCGCCAGGGCATCAGTCGCGAATGGGCGCTGCTCGGCCGGGTCGGTCTGGAAAACAACTCGACCCATGACATCAGCGAACAGGAAGCCGCCAACGGCAACTACTGGAGCGGTGGCCTCGGCTGGACGCCGTCGCGCGTGGTGGGCCTCGACGCCTGGTATGGCTCGCGCGACAAGGAACTGACGCTGAACTGGAATCCGTCCGAGCGCACCTCACTGGTGCTGAGCTGGCGGGATCGTGCCGTCGGCCTCGTGACCGGACCGAGCTGGAATCTCGATTTCCGTCACCGCACGGCTTATTCGGACTGGACCGCGCGCTATTCCGAGGAAGTCACGAACTCGCAGGGCGTCGCGCGCAAGGACAGCAACTTCCTGTCGTTCGTGAATCCGCAGACCGGCGAGGTCGTCTATTTCGATCCGGCCACCGGGCGGCTGCTGCCGGCATCGTCGGCGTTCTCGCTGAACAACGAATCCTTCCTGCGCAAGCGCTTCTCGCTCGGCAACAGCTACCAGCGCGGCCACAGCCAGTTCAATTCCAACGTCTTTCACGAGAGTCGCGAATACGAAGCCTCGGGACGCAAGGAAACCTCCCTCGGCCTCGATGCCAGCTGGAGCTGGCAGTTCGCACCGCGTACCCGCAGCGTGCTCGCCGTCAACTGGGAACGCGTGTCCGGCGACGACAGCAGTTCCGGTTCCGGCTCCGGTTCCGACTCGACCGGCAGTTCCGGCGACAGTGACTATCTGACCGGTCGCATCGGCCTCAGTCACCAGCTCTCGGCCGATGCCGATGCGCTGATCGAATACGCCCACACCACCAGCGACGGCGGCAGCGGCGGTTTCGGCAGCAGCGGCGGTGGCAGCAGCTCGCAGTCCTACGACGAGAACCGGCTGACCCTCAGCATCAACATGCGCTTCTGAAGCGCCTGCCCCGGCTTGCGCCGCATCACGGGAATCGAGACGCGTGTACACGCAGTACTACGGCTTCAGCGCCAAACCCTTCCAGCTCAGTCCCGATCCGCGCTTCTTCTTCGGCAGCAGCGGTCACAAGCGTGCGCTCGCCTATCTGCGCTACGGTCTGTCGCAGGGCGAGGGCTTCATCGTCGTCACCGGCGGCATCGGCACCGGCAAGACGACGCTGGTGCGCAACCTGTTCGCCGAGCTTGACCCGGCCACCGTCGTCGCCGCGCAGCTGGTCACGACCCAGCTCGAAGCCGACGACCTGCTGCGCATGGTGGTCGCGTCCTTCGGGCTCGCGCACGAATCGGTGTCCAAGGCCTCGCTGCTGAAGTACTTCGAGGACTACCTGCGCTCGTGTGCGCGCGAGGGCCGGCGCGTGCTGCTGATCGTCGACGAGGCGCAGAACCTGCCGGCGCGCTCGCTGGAGGAGCTGCGCATGCTGTCGAACTTCCAGGTCGGCGAGAAACCGCTGCTGCAGAGCTTCCTGCTCGGCCAGGACGAGTTCCGCGCCACGCTCGGCGGCCCCGGCCTCGAACAGCTGCGCCAGCGCGTGATCGCCTCCTGCCACCTGCACCCGCTCGGGGCCGACGAGACCCGCCAGTACATCGAGCACCGTCTGCGCGTGGTCGGCTGGCAGGGCCGGCCGGCCTTCACCGAGGCCGCCTTCCGGCTGATCCACGAGACCACGCAGGGCATTCCGCGGCGCATCAACGTGTTCTGTGATCGCGTGCTGCTCTACGGCTTCCTGGAGGAACTCACCGAGTTCGGGGAAGAAGCCGTTCGCGCCACGCGCAGCGAGTTCGCGCAGGAGGTGTTCGCGAACAGCGCCGGGGCTGCCCGCACGGCCGAGGCCCCGGCCCCGCGACCGGTGACGGACCCGGCGGCCGGCGATGCGCTGGCGGCACGCCTCGATCGCATCGAGCGCGCCGTCAGCGGCCTGCTGCAGGTGCAGGCCGGCGGCGAGGAATCGGCCGAGGCCGAGCGCCGGCTCGGCGAGCTCGAAGCGAGCGTCGGCATGCTCAAGGAAGGCTTCCTGCGTCTTGCGAACGTCATCGACCGGCACTTCGAGACCGACCGGTCCGAAGCCTCCTGAGCCTGCGGAGACCGCCGATGCAAGCCACCCGTCCCGTCAACGCGATGACGGTCGATGTCGAGGACTGGTTCCAGGTCTCGGCGCTCACGCCCTGGGTGCGGCGCGAGGACTGGGAAACCCTGCCGCGGCGCGTCGGCGCCAACACGCACCGCGTGCTCGACCTGTTCGCCGGTGCCGGCGTGCGGGCGACCTTCTTCACGCTCGGCTGGGTTGCCGAGCGTCACCCCGAGCTCGTGCGCCGCATCGTCGCCGAAGGCCATGAACTGGCGAGCCACGGCTGGCAGCACGTGCGCGTGATCCACCAGAGCCCGGAGGAATTCCGCGCCGACGTGATCCGCACGAAGGCCCTGCTCGAAGACCTCGGCGGCGTGCCGGTGCGCGGCTACCGCGCCGCGAGCTACTCGATCGGGGCGCGCAACCTGTGGGCGCTCGAAATCCTCGCCGAGACCGGGCACGTCTACAGCTCCAGCATCTTCCCGGGCAGTCACGACCTCTACGGCATGCCCGGTGCGCCGCGCTTCCGCTTCCGGCCCGACAACGCGCCGGCGCTGCTGGAGGTGCCGATCACGACGGTCGAGCTCGGCACGCGCCGGCTGCCGGCGGCCGGCGGCGGTTTCTTCCGGCTGTTCCCGTATGCGCTGTCGCGTGCGCTGCTGCGGCGGGTCAATCGCGAGGATCGCGAGTCCGGGCTGTTCTACTTCCACCCCTGGGAAATCGATCCGGCGCAGCCGCGGCCGGCCGGCGTGTCCGGGCGCGCGCGCTTGCGGCACTACCTGAACCTCGGTCGCACCGAGTCCCGGCTGCGGCGCCTGCTCGCCGATTTCAGCTGGGACCGGATGGATCGCGTCTTCCTCGACCCGGAGTCCGTCGCATGAGCGTCGCTGCCACCATGAGCACCGCTGCGGGCAGCATCGCCGTGCGCCGCCTGCAGCCCGCCGATCACGCCCGCTGGGATGCCTTCGTCGCCGCCTGTCCGGAGGCGACCTTCTTTCACCGGGCCGGCTGGGCCGAGGTCCTGCAGCGTGCCTTCGGTCACGACGCGCACTTCCTGTACGCCGAGCGCGACGGCGTCATCGTCGGCGTGCTGCCGCTCGGGCACCTGCGCAGCCGCCTGTTCGGCAATGCGCTGATCTCGGTGCCGTTCTGCGTCTACGGCGGCATCGCCGCGACCGACGAGGAGGTGCGTCGGCCGCTCGCCGATGCCGCCTGCCGGCTCGCGCAGGAGCTCGGCGTCGATTACCTCGAACTGCGCCACCGCCGCCGCCAGTTCCCGGACTGGCCGTGCAAGGACGGCCTGTACGTGACCTTCCGCAAACCGATCCTGCCCGACGAGGACGCCAACCTGAAGGCGATCCCGCGCAAGCAGCGGGCGATGGTGCGCAAGGGCATCGAGGCCGGGCTCGAAGGCCGCATCGAGGCCGGCGTCGACAACCTGTTCCTCGCCTACTCCGAGAGCGTGCGCAACCTCGGCACGCCGGTGCTGCCGAAGCGCTACTTCCAGGTGCTGCGCGAGGTGTTCGGCAGCGACTGCGAGGTGCTGACCATCCGCCAGGGCGAGACGCTGGTCGCGAGCGTGCTGAGCTTCTACTTCCGCGACGAGGTGCTGCCGTACTACGGCGGCGGCACCGCGCAGGCGCGCGAGGTCAAGGGCAACGACTTCATGTACTGGGATCTGCTGCGGCGCAGCTGCGCGCGCGGCCTGCGCCTGTTCGACTACGGGCGCAGCAAGAACGGCACCGGTTCGTACAGCTTCAAGAAGAACTGGGGCTTCGAGCCCGAGCCGCTGTACTACGAATTCCATCTGGTGCGGGCGACGCGGCTGCCGGACATCAACCCGCTGAACCCGAAATACCGGCTGTTCATCGCCGCCTGGCAGCGCCTGCCGCTGTGGCTGAGCCGCCGGCTCGGGCCCTGGCTGGCGCGCAGCCTCGGCTGAACGGGAACGGGCATGGAAGAGCTCCTGCTGCTGGTGCACCGCATCCCGTATCCGCCGAACAAGGGCGACAAGATCCGCTCCTATCACCTGCTGCGTTTCCTGGCGGCGCGCTACCGCGTGCATCTCGGGGCCTTCGTCGACGATCCGGCCGACTTCGCGCACGCCACGCAGCTGCAGGCGATGTGCGCGAGCCTCTGCCTGCGCCCGCTCGATGCCCGGCGCGCGAAGCTGCGTGCATTCAGCGGGCTGCTCACCGGCGAGGCGCTGTCGCTGCCGTATTACCGTGACCGCGGCTTCGCCCGCTGGGTCGACGGCGTGCTCGCCCGCGGCGTGCGTCGTGTCGTCGTGTTCTCGTCGGCGATGGCGCAGTACGTGCTCGACAGGCCCGGGCTCGAACTCGTCACCGACTTCTGCGATGTCGACTCCGACAAGTGGCGCCAGTACGCGCAGGTGCAGCGCTGGCCGCAGAGCTGGGTCTACCGGCGCGAAGCCGCGCGCCTGCTCGCCTTCGACCGGCGCGTCGCCGCGGCGAGCCGCGCGGCGCTGTTCGTGTCCGAGCCCGAGGCGGCGCTGTTCCGGCAGCTCGCCCCGGAGGCGGCCGGCCACACCGGCTTCTTCCACAACGGCGTCGATACCGCGTACTTCGATCCGGCCACGACATACGAGAACCCGTATCCGGCCGGCGGCCGGCCGCTGGTGTTCACCGGCGCGATGGATTACCGCGCCAACGTCGATGCCGTCGACTGGTACGCGCGCGCGGTGCTGCCGATCGTGCGCGCCGCGCAGCCGGACGCGCAGTTCTGGATCGTCGGCAGCCGGCCGGCCGCAGCCGTGCAGGCGCTCGGCGCGCTGCCGGGCGTGAGCGTGACCGGCGCGGTGGCCGACGTGCG
>NZ_DAOLKE010000119.1:0-9949 GCF_035331805.1 Plasticicumulans sp.
CCGGCTGCGGACGAGGATCACCCCGGCCAACAGCAGCAGCACGGGCACGCCGAACGCCTGCTGGTGCGCCGGCTGGCCCTGATCCGCGCCAGCGCCGGGGAGCTGCGCGAGCGCGCGGGTGCGCTGGCGGCCGCGGGCTGGTGCGCCGGTCCCTGAGCCCGGCGGCCGATGTTTCCGGCGGACTCCGGGCCTGGCGGGATGCGCGCGCCTTTCGGAGCTTGCCGGCGTGCTCCCGCCGGCGCCGTCCGCGCGCCGTGCCTCCGCACCGCTCCGGCGCTGCCCTCGCCGAGGTCACTGCTCCTGCCACGGCCGGCGCCGGATTTCCCGTAGCGTGCTCGCTCGGCAAGTACAGCCCCGTCGGCAACCTGATGGGCTCGCTGGTCGGCGGCAACCTGTGGCTGGAGGGCGGGTTCGCGCGAATGATGTATCTGTCGCTGCACAAGCTGCACAAGCTGCACAAGCTGGCGCTGCACGGCTTCTGGAAGGTCGCGCTCGATACGCTCGCCCGCATGATCGCGCGCCGCACCGAACCGCACGTGAAGCTGCACTGAGCGCCGCGCACCGCGCCCTGAAACGACACCGCCCGGCAGAAGCCGGGCGGTGCGGGGGGGCGTACAGCGGACAGCGTGCGATCAGACGCGCACGAGGCCCTTGTACTCGGCGCCGAAGCCGGTCAGCAGCTCGACCAGCGCCTTCGCATCGGCCTGGACCTTCGCGCCGACATCCTTCGCGACGCCGACCGAGGCTTCGCCGTAGGCCTTCAGGCCGGCCAGATCGCTGATCTCGGTGGCGGCCTTCAGACGCGACAGGCTGAGCTCGGCGTAGTCCTGCACCAGAGCGAACTGGAACGAGGTCAGCTTTTCGAGCTGGGCGACCGACAGCTTGCCGGCGGCAACGATCGGGGCGGTGACGGCTTCGAGGGACGGGACGGAGAACTTGGTCATGGCGGCTTCCTCAAGGTGCAGGCGGGGTGTTGTGGGATTCGTCTGCCGAATCCATGAGCCCATTATAGGCATTTCATGCTGCAGTGCAACATGAATTTCCGCCCGCCCTGTTTGCCTTGATTCCATCGGGCTGCAGCCGGGTCCGGACATGTCTGCGACCGCTCTTGCCCGGACGCCGCAGCCCGGCGCAACCGGCGGGTCTGTGCGCGGTCGTGCCCCCGGTGATGCCTGGCGATGCAGCTCAGGCTGCGAGGCCAAATCGTTGACGTTCGTCAATGGCAATGATTGTCATTTGGCAATGCAGGACGATACAGTGCGGCCGTACCCGCCCTTTCCCGATCCCCAGGAGTTCACCCGATGAAGGCTCCGTTGCGCCCCGTGCTGGCCGCTGTCGCCCTGCTCGCCCTGCCCGCGCTTGCCGTCGCCAAGGAATATCCGGTCGGCAAGCCGGTCGTGAAAAACGGCATGGAGATCGCCGCCGTCTACCTGCAGCCGGTGCGCATGGAGCCGGACGGCATGATGCGCAAGGCCGAGGACTCCGATGTCCACCTCGAAGCCGACATCAAGGCCGCGAAGAACAACCCGAACGGTTTCGCCGAAGGCGACTGGATGCCCTACCTGTCGGTGCAGTACGAGCTGAGCAAGCAGGGCGGCGAGACGCAGTCCGGCGAGTTCATGCCGATGGTCGCCTCCGACGGCCCGCACTACGGCGACAACGTCAAGCTGCAGGGCCCGGGCAAGTACACGCTGACGCTGACCATCAGCCCGCCGGGCGCCAACCCGCACGCGCACTTCGGCCGCCACACCGACAAGGAGACCGGCGTCGGCCCGTGGTTCGAGCCCTTCAAGGTCAGCTACGACTTCGCCTTCGCCGGCATCGGCAAGAAGGGCGGCTACTGAGCCGCCCGCGCCCGCAGGAGCGCCGTCCCATGGTCCGTCCGTCCTTCCTCCGTCTGCATCCCGGCCTGCGCGCCGTCCTCGGCGCCGCGCTGCTCGCGGCGGCCGGAGCGGCGTCCGCGGCCGATGCCCACACCGTCACGCTGATCGCGAAGGACGGCCGCTTCGAGCCTGCGACGCTCGAAGCGCCGGCCGGCACGCGCATCCGCATCGAGATCGAGAACGCCGGCGACACGCCGATCGAGTTCGAGAGCACGCCGCTGCGCAAGGAGAAGGTGCTCGCACCCGGCGCGCGCTCGGTGGTCGTGATCCAGCCGCTCGACCCGGGCCGCTACCCGTTCTTCGACGAGTTCCACCCCGACACCGGCCGCGGTGAGCTCGTCGTGCGCTGACTTCTTTCCCGCCTGCCCGTCTTGCCCGGACCTGCCGCCATGAATGCCGCTGCCTGCCCTACCGGCGCGTCGCCGCTTGCGACCGCCGTCCCCGCCTCGCGCCTCGCACGCATCGGCCTGGCGCTGCGCCGGCACGGACGCACGATCCGGATGATCCAGTGGGCGGTGGTGTTCGTGTATCTGGCGCTGCTCTTGATCCCGGCGGCCCTGCCGCTGCCGCCCGAGGACGCGCGGCTGTTCGGGCATCTGGGCACGATCGCGCAGTTCGTGTTCTGGGGCATCTGGTGGCCGTTCGTGCTGATCAGCATGGTGCTGTTCGGCCGGGTCTGGTGCGGCGTGTTCTGCCCCGAGGGCGCCCTCGCCGAGCAGGCGAGCCGCGTCGGGCTCGGGCGCGGCATCCCGCGCTGGCTGCGCTGGCAGGGCTGGCCGTTCGTCGCCTTCGTGCTGACGACGGTCTACGGGCAGCTGGTCAGCGTCTACCAGTACCCGCTGGCCGCGGCGCTGGTGCTCGGCGGCTCGACGGTCGCGGCGATCGCGATCGGCCTGCTGTACGGGCGCAACAAGCGCGTCTGGTGCCGGCATCTGTGCCCGGTGAGCGGCGTGTTCTCGCTGCTCGCACGGCTGGCGCCGGTGCACTACCGCAGTGACCCCGAACGCTGGACGGCGAAGGCCGGCGGGCCGGTGCAGCCGGTCAACTGCGCGCCGCTGCTCGACATCCGCCGCCTGCACGGTGCTGCCCAGTGCCATGCCTGCGGGCGCTGCGCCGGCCAGCGCGGCGCGGTCGAGCTGACGGCGCGCGCACCGTCCGAGGAGATCGTCCGCCACGGTGCGCAGGATGCGACGCGCTGGGATCTGCGCCTGGTGCTGTACGGGCTCTGCGGCGTGGCGATGGGCGCCTTCCACTGGACCGCGAGCCCGTGGTTCATCGACGCCAAGCAGGCCGTGGCGATGTGGCTGCTCGATCACGGCGGCGAGCGCCTGCTCGACACCGATGCGCCGTGGTGGCTGCTGACGCACCAGCCCGAGCGCCACGACGTGTTCTCGTGGCTCGACGGCCTGATGATCATTGCCTACATCGGCGCCACCGGCCTCGTGGTCGGCGCCGTGCTGCATCTGCTGTGCGCCATCGGCGCGCGGCTGCTGGCGCAGCGCCCGGCGCCGACCGCGCACCTGTCGCTCGCCTTCGTGCCGCTCGCCGGGGCCGGCGTGTTTCTCGGCCTGTCGGCGCTGACCGTGTCGCTGCTGCGCGGCGACGGCTTCGCGCTGTACTGGGTCGGCCCGCTGCGCGAGCTGCTGCTCGCCGCGGCCGCGCTCTGGACGCTGCGCCTCGGCTGGGGCATCAGCGGCCGCTACGGCGCCGGCCTGCATCGCCGGCTCGGGGCGACGCTGCTGGTCGCGGCCGGGGCCGGCTTCGTGGTCTGGGGCTGGGCGCTGCTGTTCTGGCTGTGGTGAGGGCGCTGGCGCCGCGCTCCTGAACCGCGGCCCGTGCCGCCGGAAACGAAAACGCCGCCTTGCGCAAAGGCGGCGTTTTCACCGGTCCGGCGACGGATGTTCAGTGCAGCAGCATCAGCCCGGCCGCGGCGCTGAGCGCGTGGTCGAAGTGCTCGATCTCGCGCATGCGCTCGCGCAGTTCCTTGCGGAAGCAGCGTGCGGCGCTCGCCAGCAGCTCGATCAGCCGCGGCAGCGCCGGACCGAAATCCCCGGCGCGCGCGAGCAGCAACTCGGCGCTGACCCAGACCTCCTGGCGACGACGGCTGAACTTGGCGAGCCGGAAACGGCGGTTGAGGTCGGCCATCAGATCGCAGGCGACGCGCTGCATCGTCAGCGTGCCCGAGCAGTGGAAGTTCTGGATGAACACCAGCAGGAACTCCGGATCCTCCTCATCGATGCTGATGCCGATCGCAAAGCCGTCGTGATGGAAGACGAGGTCGCCGTCGTCGTCGTAGCGCGGACGGTAGCCGGCCTGCACGAGCTGATCGAAGTAGGCGTTCAGGCGGTCAGACATCGGCACGAGCATGGGAGCGGCTCCGGACAGCGACAGCGGCGAGACGTTCGCATATTACGTACAGTTAATATTGATTGCGCAAGTCCCGCAGACAGTCCGTAACCCCGTGCAACGATTGACGATTTGCTGCCACCCGCCACACGCCCTGCCGGTGGTGGCTTCTGACGGGAGCGACCCGGCCCTGCCCGGCGCCCGCGCTGCCGGACGGGGACCGGCCCGGTGCTTCAGGCCGAGAAGCCGCCGTCGATCATCAGGTTCGCGCCGGTGATGTAGCCGGCCTCGGGACCGGCGAGATAGGCGACGAAGCTCGCGATCTCCTCGGCACGGCCGTAGCGGCCGGTCGCGAGCATCGGCAGCAGCCCCGCCGCCATCGGGCCGTCGGCCGGATTCATCTCGGTGTCGACCGGGCCGGGCTGGACGGTGTTGACGGTGATGCCGCGCGCGCCGAGATCGCGCGCCATGCCCTTGGTCAGCCCGGCGACCGCGGCCTTGCTCATCGCGTACACGGCACCGCCGGCAAACGGCATGCGCTCGGCGTTGGTGCTGCCGATCGTGATGATGCGGCCGCCGGCGCCGAGGTGACGCGCGGCGATGCGGCTGGCGATGACGACGGCGCGCACGTTGACCGCGAGCGTGCGGTCGAGCCCGTCGAGCGGGAAGTCCTCGATCGAACCGAGCGCGAGCACGCCGGCGCTGTTGACCAGGATGTCGAGCCGCCCGAACTGCGCGACCGTGCGCTCGATCGCGGCCTCGAGGGCGGCATCGTCGGCGCTGTCGGCACGCAGCGCCAGCGCCCGGCCGCCGGCCGCCTCGATCGTCCCTACCGTCGCCGCAGCCTCGGCCTCGGAACGCGCCCAGGTCAGCGCCACGGCGGCGCCATCGGCGGCGAGGCGCTGCGCGATCGCAGCACCGATGCCGCGCGCGCCGCCGGTCACGAAGGCGACCTTGCCGGCCAGCGGGCGGGCAGCGGGGACCGGAGCGGCATTGGCGGCATTGCTGGTGCTGGTCGTGGTTTCAGGATTCATGTCGGACTCCGCTCTGCTGGGGGTGGCTGGGAACGGGGACCAGCATGCGCGTCCGATTAGCGACTGATTAGTCGGCAAAACCGCGGTTCAGTCGATACCGGTGGTTTACGCTGGAACCCTGACTTCGCAGCCGCGGACACGACGATGGATACGCTGAACGGCCTCGAATGCTTCGTGCGCAGCGCCGAGGCCCGCAGCTTTGCGGCGGCCGGCCGCCGGCTCGGGCTGACGCCGGCCGCGGTCGGCAAGAACGTCGCGCGCCTCGAAGCCACGCTCGGCGTGCAGCTGTTCCGGCGCAGCACGCGGCGGCTGACGCTGACCGAGGCCGGCGAGGATCTGCTGCACGCCGCGGCCGGCCCGCTGGAGGCCCTGAATGGCGCGCTCGCGCAGCTCGCCGGCAGCCGCTCGACGCCCTCCGGCACGCTGAAGGTCGGTCTTGCACCGGCTTTCGGGCGCGACTACATCCTGCCGCTGCTCGGCGGCTTTCTCGCCCGTTACCCGCTGATCCGCCCGGACTGGCGCTTCGAGAACCGGCCCGTCGATCTGATCGGCGAGGGCTACGACGCGGCGATCGGCGGCGGCTTCGAACTGCCGCCGGGCGCCATCGCCCGCGAACTGGCGCCGGCGCACCGCGTGCTGCTGGCCGCCCCGGCCTATCTGGCCACGCACCCGGCACCGCAGCATCCGGCCGAACTGCCCTGCCACACCGGCATCCTGATCCGCTCGCTGCAGACCGGGCGCTTCCCGGCCTGGACGCTGCGCGACAGCCACGGCGCGCAGGCCCCGGTCGGGCTGCCGGTCAGCATCAGCGTCGATGACCCCGAGGCCGCCTGCCACGCGGCGCGTGCCGGGCTCGGCATCACGCTGGCGAGCACCGCCCACGCCCTGCCCTTCCTCGAAGCCGGCACGCTGCTGCGCGTGCTGCCGGACTGGCACGTCGATGCCGGACGCATCGCGATCTACTTCCCGGCCCAGCGCCTGCTGGCCCCGAAGACCCGCGCCTTCGTCGATTACGTCGTCGAACAGTGCCGCGCGCAGCGGCTGGCCGAGCGGCTGTCGGCGGTGTAAGCGCGGCCGGCATCGGGATAGCGTCGCGCGGCTGGAGGCGGTTGCCGGTCACGGGCCGATCAGGTCGGGGGGGCCCGGGAGACCGGCATTTCCCTGAGCCTCAGCTCGCGCTGACTTGAGGCGCGACGCTATCCCGACGCCCGCGACGCACGCCGGAGCCCGCCGCTGCGGCAGGCGTCCCGAAAGCCTCGTTTCGACGAACCTGCCCGCTCCGGTACAGGAAAATTCCTTTTTGCAAGATTAGAATCTCGGCAACCATAAAAATCTATAAACAGGTAGCCACCGTGGTCGATCCGGTTCAACGCATCAACGCGCTGCAGGAGCGCGCTGCGGTCACGAAACCCCCGGCGCTGCCGCGCTGGGAGGACTGGCAGCGCAGCGTGCCGAACGAGGTCGTGCGCTCGGCGCTGTTCACGGTCGGCAACCGGCGCGACCGGCGCGAGTTTCTGGTCGAGACCGAACTGGCCGCCATCGGCGAGACGCAAGTCACCTACCAGGGCGTCGAACTGCGCCAGGACGATGAGGATGTCTGGCTGCAGGCGCTGCACCTGGCGCGCGAACAACCGCTCGATGCGCCGATCGAGTTCGTCCCGCATGCCTTCCTGCGCGCGATCGGCTGGCCCACCACCGGGCACTACTACGCGCTGCTGCGCGATGCGTTCGGCCGCATGCAGCGCACGACGGTCACCTTCCGCAACCAGCGCCTGCACAAGGGCCTGTCGATCTCGCTGATCCGGCGCTTCGAGTGGAGCGACCGCGACGCCGGTGGCAGTGACGATCGCTGCAAGGTCTGGATCGAGCCGGAGATGCGGCTGCTGTTCGGCAACACGCAGTACACGCGCATCGAATGGGAACAGCGCCGGCACCTGCGACCGCTCGCGAAGTGGCTGCATGGCTACTTCGCGAGCCATCGCACGCCGCTGCCGGTGCGGGTCGTGACGCTGCGTGATGCCTGCGGTTCGGACACCCGCGAGCTGCGCAACTTCCGCCCGAAGCTCAAGGCCGCGCTGACCGAGCTGGTCGAAGCCTGCTTCCTGAGCGACTGGCAGATCGACGAGACCGACCTCGTGCACGTGTGCCGGGCACCGGCACCCGGCGTGGACGCCTGTGGACAAACGCGCCTCATCTGACGAACCGGCATTCGTAACATGAGGCGCAGAGATTCGTAACATGAGGCGCACCCACACGTAATATGAGGCGCAGGCACGTAACATGAGGCGCAGGAGGCACGTAACATGAGGCGCAAAACACACGTAACATGAGGCGCGGCAGCTCAAAAAATGCGCTCGCAAGCAATTGAATAAAAAGGCGAATTTCGTTTGTATCAAAAACACTAACTATTCTTTTAACCATTCTTTTAACCAAAAGAAAAAGAGCGCCTCCGATGTCGAAACCGACCGGCCCCGCCCCCGACTACTCGCTGACGACCGATCGGCTGCGTGCGCTCGGCGAGGTCAGCAGCAAGCTGATCCACGAACTGCGCGCCTACTCGACCAGCCCGGAACAGCGCAAGCTGCTGCAGAAGCAGTGGCGCATCGGGGAAGTCGCCAAGCTGCTCGGCATCAGTGAATCCAGCCTGCGCAACCACGACGAAGCCCTGCGCGGTGGCGAAGGCAACACCGGAGGCGCACACCGGCGCTACTCACTGAACGACATCCACAGACTGCGCGAACTGACCCACCGCCAGGCACACCGGGACCCGCTGCGCGATCGCTGTGCCCGACTCGCCGTCTGCAACTTCAAGGGCGGCAGCGGCAAGAGCACGACGGCAACCAACCTCGCCACGCATCTGGTCCTGCACGGTTACCGCACGCTGTTCATCGACATGGACCCGCAGGGCTCGGCGACCGCCCTGCTGTACCCGGACAACCTGATGGACATCCAGCGCGAGAACACCCTCTACGAGGTGCTGTTCACGCAGCCCGAACGCATCCGCGATCTCGTGATCCAGACCGCCTGGCAAGGACTGGACATGATTCCGGCGGCCCTGTCGCTGTTCTCGGTCGAAGCCGAGATCCTGCGCTACGGCTTCAGCAACCCGGACTTCCTGTTCTGGGAACGCCTCGATCGGGCCCTGGGACACCTGCAGGACGACTACGACGTAATCCTGTTCGACACCCCGCCGTCGCTGTCGCAGACCACCGTGATCGCCGCCTGGAGCGCCACGGCCCTGGTGATCCCCGTGCAGGCCTCGATGATGGACCTGCAGGCGATGGCCTCGTTCTTCTTCGGCATGTGGCAGTCGCTGTCGGCCATCGAACAGATCACCGGCGAGACCAAGCACTACGACTTCGGACTGATCGTGATCAGCAACTACCGCGGCAATCCGAAGACGATGCAGGACGAGTACGACGTCGCCACCTGGATGCGAAAAATGTATCAGCACTACGTTGCCGAGGACGCGATCCTGAACTCCAGCGTCATCCGTTCAGCCGCCAACAGCATCCAGATCTTCTACGAGCTGCCGAGGCGCTCGGATCCCTCCTATGCCCGCGCACTCGGCGCCTTCGAAGGTCTTGGCGACCAGATCATCGGCCTGATCCGCCGGCAGTGGCCATCGACGCAGACGGCAGCCACGCGCACGGCCAGCGCTTCCTGACCCGGAACCCGTCATGACCAGCAAGCCGACCCGCAGGAAACCGCGCTTCGAAGGCCTGACCCTGCCAAGCATCCTCGACGCGACTCCAGCCGCGCCGGGAACTGCACCGGCCCCGGCCGTGCCGGTTGCCGACTACGTGCGCGAGGCCGGCCAGCGGCTGACCGAGGACTACCGTCGCCTGCGCCAGCTCGAACAGAGCGGACGAGTCGAACTCGAACTGCCGCTGGCGAGCATCCGGCCATCGCGCTTCGCCAACCGCAGCGAGCACTACTTCCACAGCGCGCGCTATGCCGAAATCCGCAGCAGCATCGCGCAGCACGGCGTGAAGATTCCGATCAAGGTCCGGCCGGTCGCTGACAGCACACCGCCGGCCTACGAAATCGTTTACGGCCACACGCGCCATCGCGCCAGCCTCGATCTCGGCCTGCCGAGCATCCGTGCCGTCGTCGAAGCGCTCGACGACGAAACCCTGCTCGCCGAGATGGAACTCGAGAACCGCGACCGCGAGGATCTCTCTGCCTACGAGCGTGCCCGCTTCTACGCCCTTGCCCTTGCCGACACCTTTGCCGGCAACCGCGAACGGCTGTGTGCCCGCTTCGGGCGCAGCAATGCCTGGCTGTCGCAGCAGCGCGTGATCGCCGGCCTGCCACAGCGTCTGTTCGACGCGATGCCGCTGCTGTACCAGGCCGGTGTCGAGCCGCTGCTTGAACTCGCACGGCTGCGCCCGACCGATGAACAGGTGCAGACGCTGATCGAGATGCACCCGGATGCGTCCAGTGCCACCACCCTCGTGCAGGTCCTGATACGCCGGCTGCACTCCGCAAGCCGCGGCAGCCCGAAGCGCACGACGGCCAGCGCTGAAGCCGTGCATCACCATCGCAACGGCCGCCTGCTGATGCACGCACGGCCTGGCACACGTGGTCGCGTGCAGTTCGAGTTCGAATCCGGCCAGCGTGGTTTCGCCGATTTCCTGCGCACCCGGCTCGCTGAGCTGTATGACGAGTACGAAAAATCGCAAG
>NZ_DAOLKE010000120.1:0-9947 GCF_035331805.1 Plasticicumulans sp.
GGCGAGCGTCGTGCGCAAGCCGGCATCGACGCGCCCGCCCGTGCCGCTGCCGGCCCGGCCGCCCTTGTCGGTGGCGCCCTCGGCCGGACGCAGCCGGAACACGAGGCCGTGTCCGGCGAGCAGCTCCGCGAGCGGCAGGTCGCCGGTGCCATGCACGCAGGCGGCGAAGAAGTCGGCGAGCGGCTGGCCGGCAAGCTCGGCGGCCAGCGATTCGATGCCGTCCTCGGGCACGCCGAGGCCGGGCCGGCCGTAGCGCTGCCACAGCGCGCGCATCAGGTCATCGAGCGAGCGCGTGCCCCGGCTCAGGCGGCGCAGTGTCAGGTCGAGGGCGAGCGCCACCAGCGCGCCCTTGGCGTAATAGCTGACCACGGCGTTCGGGGTATCGGCGTCGGGGCGGTAGAACTTGGTCCACGCATCGAAGCTCGACTCCGCCACCGACTGGCGATGCCGCCCCGGCCCGCGCCAGACGCGGGTCGCGGTCTCGCCGAGCAACTGCAGCCAGGCGGCCTCGTCGATCAGGCCGGAGCGCCTGAGCATCAGGTCGTCGTAATACGAGGTGATGCCCTCGAAGGCCCACAGCAGCCGCGTGTAGTTCTCGCGCTGGTAGTCGTACGGCGTGAACGCCGCCGGCCGGATGCGCTTGACGTTCCAGGCGTGGAAATACTCGTGGCTGCAGAGACCGAGAAAGGTCCGGTAGCCGTCGGTGAGCTCGGCAGCCCCCGGCTGCGGCAGGTCGTCGCGCGCGCACAGCAGGCTCGTGGAGTTGCGGTGTTCGAGCCCGCCGTAGCCGTCGCCGACCGCCATGACCAGGAACAGATAGCGCTCGAACGGCGCCGGCTCGCCGAACAGCCGGATCTGCGCGCTGCAGACGCGCTCCAGGTCGCGCGCGAGCCGGTCGAGATCGACCGTGCAGCGCCCGGCGATGACGATCTCGTGCGGCACTCCGCAGGCCGTGAAGCGCGCGTGCTGCCAGTCACCGATCTCGATCGGGCAGTCGACCAGCTCGTCGTAATCGGCCGCCGCGTACAGGCCGGCACCGCGCGCGTCGGTGGCGAGCGCCGTGAGCCCGGTCGCGACGCGCCAGCCGGCGTAGGTCTCGCCCTGCGGCAGCACGACTTCCAGCTCGCAGGGCGCATCGGCGCGATCCGGCAGCCGCGGGAACAGCGCCGTGCCGTTGGCGTAGGCGCGCGTGGTGTCGAGCCAGGCCGTGCGCACGGAGAGATCCAGCGCATGGACTTCGAGTTCGACGCTCAGCGGTCCGCGGCACGGCGCGCAGCGCCAGCCGTCCTTGCCGGTCTTCGTGACCGCCACCGGCGCACCGTCGCCGTCGCACGCCGTGAACGCGATGACGTTCTTCGCGAACTCGCGGATCAGGTAACTGCCCGGAATCCACGCCGGCAGCACGAAGCACTGCCCGTCGGCAGCCGGCTCGGCGACCGTGCAGCGGCTGAGGAAGCGGTGGGTGTGCGGCGCCGTGGCGAGCAGCGTGTAGCGGATCGGTGCGTTCATGCAGGCATCGGGAAGCGACCGGGGGCCGGCCCCGCGGTCGCAGCGGCTCAGTGGTGGTGGCCGTGCGGGCCGTGGACGTGGCCGTGGGCGATTTCTTCCTCGGACGCGGCGCGGATGTCGAGGATCTCGACATCGAAATGCAGCGTCTTGCCGGCCAGCGGGTGGTTGCCGTCGAGGCGGATGCTGTCCTCGGCGACATCGACGACGGTGAAGGCGATGACGCCCTGCGGGCCTTCGCCGTGCACCTGCATGCCGACGCGGATCTCCTCGTCCGGCGGGAACTGGTCGCGCGGCACGTCGAACACGGCCTGGTCGTTGCGTTCGCCGTAGCCGTCGGCCGGTGCGACCGTGACCTTGTCCTTGAAGCCGGGCTCGGCACCTTCGAGCCGGCTTTCGAGACCGGGGATGATGTTGCCGTGGCCGTGCAGGTAGTCGAAGGGACCGCGGCCCTGGCTGGTGTCGAGCACTTCGCCGGCGTCGTCGGTCAGGGTGTAATGCATGGAGACGACCATGCCGGAAGCTGCTTTCATGGAGGGTTTACCGCTGGGAGGGGACGGGAAGGCACGACCTTAGCACAGGCGCCCGCCGGCTATACTCGGGCGCATCCCCTGCCCTGCCGCCTTCCGGTGCCGCCGCCATGCTCCGCCGCCTCGCGTACGTCTGCCTGTCCGTCGTACTGGCCGGCTGCGCATCGGGGCTGTCCGAACGGCGCGCGCGCGTGCTCGCCAGTGCCGAGGCGCTGATCGGCACGCCCTACCGCTGGGGCGGCACCGATCGCAGCGGCCTCGACTGCAGCGGCCTCGTGCAGCTCAGTTACGCCGAAGCCGGCCTGCACGTGCCGCGCACCACCACCGACCTGCTGCGCGACGGCCGGCCGGCCGCCGACCCCGAGCCCGGCGACCTGCTGCTGTTCTCCGAGAACGAACCCGGCAAGCCGACGCACGTCGGCATCTACGCCGGTGACGGCCGCATGATCCACGCATCGAGCCGCGGCGGCCGGGTGCTGAAGTCGAGCCTCGACACGCCGTACTGGCGGCGCAACCTGATCGGCTGCGTCCGCTATCTCGACGGCTGAGCGGCCGTGCGCGAGCGCTTCATCAGCCGGGATGCAGGAACGCCGACGGTGTCGCGCAGCCGGCCGGCACCCCGTGCTGCCAGACCGGTTCGCCGCCGTCGAACACGATGAAATCCCCGGGCGCGAGCAGGTTCCAGCGCTCGTTGCCGGTCAGCGGCTGCGTGGCGATGACGGTGACCACGTCATCGGGCGTGGTCTCGCCCTGGAAGTCGACGGCCATGTCGGCATCGGTCAGCTGCGCCTCGCCAAACGGCGCGCGCCGCGTCAGCCACGCAAGCTTCGTGCTGCAGTGCGCGTACAGCCAGCGGCTGTCGGAGAGCAGGAAGTTGAAGATGCCGAGCTGGTTCAGCTCGGCCGCGAGCCCGGCGACGTAGCGCCACAGCGTCGCCGGCACGCGCGGCGGCTGCGGGAAGCGCTCGCGGATGCGCCCGAGCAGCCAGCAGAACGCATGCTCGCTGTCGGTGCTGCCGATCGGCTCATACGGGCCGCAGGGCCGGCGCTTGATGCCCTTCAGCTCGCCGTTGTGCGCAAACACCCAGCTGCGCCCCCACAGCTCGCGCGTGAACGGATGCGTGTTCTCCAGACAGACCCGGCCGCGGTTGGCGCGGCGGATGTGGCTGATGACGATGCGGCTCTTGATCGAATGCTGCTGCACGAGGCGCGCGACTTCGGATTCGCAGCTCGGGCAGGGGTCGTGGAACAGCCGCGCGCCGCGCTCGCCGTAGAATGCGATGCCCCAGCCGTCGCGGTGCGGACCGGTGTGACCGCCGCGCTGCATCAGCCCGGTGAAGCTGAAGCGGATGTCGGTCGGCACGTTCGCGCTCATGCCGAGCAGCTCGCACATCGCGGCTCAGCCCCAGTTGCCGCCGCGGGCGTAGCCGCCGCGCGGCTCCTTGATGCCGAGCGCACGGCGCACGTGCGCGAGGTAGGGATTGCCCTTCAGCTCGGCGGCCAGCGTCGTGTCCGGGCCGTGGCCGCAGTGCACGTGCAGCTCGCCGGGCAGCGTCATCAGCTTCGCGAGGCTCTTCTGCGCGAGCCCCGGATCGCTGAGCGGAAAGTCGGTGCGCCCGACCGAGCCGGCGAAGATCGTGTCGCCGACGAACAGGTGCCCGCCGACCTGCCAGCAGCCCTGCCCCGGCGTGTGTCCGGGCGTCGACACGAAGCGGCATTCGAGCGCGCCGACCCGCACGAGTTCGTCATCGTCGATCTCGCGGTCGATGCGCCCGCAGGGCTTCGAGAACTGCGGGGCACCGAACAGCTCGCCCTGACGCGGCAGCAGGTCGAACATCGGGCGCTCCAGCCGCGGCAGGCAGGTCTCGGCCTGCGGATACAGCGCCTGCAGCGGCACGAGTCCGCCGGCGTGATCGAAATGCGCGTGCGTCAGCAGGATCGCGCGCAGATCCGGCCGCGGCGTGAGCGCGGCCAGCTCGCTGGCGACCTCGTCGCTCTCGCCGGTATCGATCAGGACACAGGCCCCGGTCTCGGGGTCTTCGATCAGCCAGGCGTTGACCTGGAACAGGCCGACGGTAAAGCAGCGCAGGTTCATGGGCGGGATCGGTCGCGGGGGGGTCGAGGGATTTTCAATGGCTTTCGGTGGCCTTCGGTGGTTTTCGGGGAACCACGCCGGACGCTAGCGTCCGATGATGTGCGCGTGCAGGTCGACGCCGTCGCGCTCGCTGATGCACCAGCCGCGCGCGGAGGCGGCGGCCGCATGCACGGATTCGCGATCCCCGGTCAGCAGCGGATGCCACTCGGGCAGCGGCCGGCCCTCGGCGAGCCGGCGATAGGCGCAGGTCTCGGGCAGCCAGCGAAAGCGCGGCACGTCGGCGGGCGTGAGCCGCACGCAGTCCGGCACCCAGCGCCGGCGGTTCGCATATCGCGTGCAGCGGCAGCTGTGGGTATCGAGCAGGCGGCAGGCGACGCGGGTGTGGAACAGCTCGCCGGTGTCCTCGTCCTCGAGCTTGTGCAGGCAGCAGCGCCCGCAGCCGTCACACAGCGATTCCCATTCCTGCGGGCTCAGCTCGGCGAGGGACTTGGTCTGCCAGAACGGCGGCATCGGCGAAACCGGGTGAAGCGGCCGGACCGGCGGCACGCGCCGGTCCGGCCGGCAGGGCTCAGGAGTGGATGTACTCGCGCAGCGTCTCGGCTTCCTTGGCGGCCTCGTCGAGCTTGGCCTTGACCACGTCGCCGATCGAGACCAGCCCGAGCAGCGTGCCGCCGTCGACGACCGGCAGATGCCGGAAGCGCCGCTCGGTCATCAGCGACATCACCGAGTCGATGCTGTCATCGGGTTTGCCGAGCACCACCGAGCAGGTCATGCGCTGCTCGACGGTCACCTGCGTCAGGTCATCGCCCTCGGCGTACAGGCGCACGACGTCGCGCTCGGTGAAGATGCCGAGCGGACAGCCGGTGGCGTCGGGGATCAGCACCGCGCCGACGCGGTTGCCGTGCATGGTCCTGACGGCTTCAGCGATGGTCGCCGTCGGCGCCACCGTCACGGGACGACCGGTCTTGGTCGCCAGCAGGTCCTTGATCTTCATGATGTATCCCCCAGGTTTTGCCAGAGTCTCTGTCGTTTCGTCGCCCCCGCCGCGGCGGGGCCTGCGCCCGGCCAGAGTAGCACCGGGCGCACGGGGGTCCAACCTGCCCCGGTGCTGCAGCGCGACGGCTGTCGCCGGCCTCGGCGCCGGCGGCCGCGGGCTGTGCGGCTGGACGGACCGGCGCGGATCGGCACAATACCCGGCTTCTGCCGCCGGCCGGTGCCGGCAGCCCCCGACCCGGTCGCGTCCATGCCCGCAGCCATCGAATCCGAATCGGCCCTCGCCGCCACGCGCGCCTGGGTCGAACACCTCGTCGTCGGACTGAATCTCTGCCCGTTCGCGTCGCTGCCGTTCACGAAGAAGACGATCCGCTTCGCGGTCTGCGACGCCTCGCAGCCGGCGGTCATCGCCGAACGGCTGGCCGGCGAACTCGCGCTGCTCGCCGAGGCCGATCCGGCGATCGTGCAGACCACGCTGCTGATCCTGCCGAACGCCTTCGCGGACTTCCTGGACTTCAACGACTTCCTCGATGTCGCCGATGCACTGGTCGAGGAAGCCGGGCTCGCCGGCGTGCTGCAGGTGGCCTCGTTCCATCCCGGATACCAGTTCGCCGACGAGGCCCCCGACGATGTCTCGCACTGGACCAACCGCTCGCCGCATCCGGTGCTGCACCTGATCCGCGAGGACGACATCGAGCGCGCCGCCGCCACGCATCCGGATGTCGACGGCATCCCGGACGCCAACATCGCGAAGCTGCGCACGCTCGGACGCCCGGCGATCGAGGCGCTGCTCGAACGCTGCCGGGCCGCCGGCGAAGCCGCCCGGAAGCCTGCCGAATGATGTCACCGGTCGCCGCCCCCGCTGCCGGCCGGGATGCCTTCTGGCGCGATGCCGCGCTGCTCGTGCTCGCCCTGCTCGCCGTGCATGCGCTGAACCTCGCCGTGCATCGCGATCTCTGGGTGCAGGACGAGGCCCGCTACGGCGAGGTGCTGCGCGAGATGCTCGAATCCGGGCGCTGGCTGGTGCCGCACCTGAACGGCTTCCCGTATCCGGACAAGCCGCCGGTGTACTTCTGGCTGGTCGCCGCACTCGGCGCGCTGACCGGCCAGGGCGAACTGGCGTTCCGGCTGTTCACGCTGCTGTCGACCGTCGCCGCGACCTTCGGCACCTGGGTGCTCGGGCGACGCCTCGCCGGTCCGGCGGCCGGGCGCTGGGCAGCACTCTGCTTCGTGACGCTGTTCGGCACGCTGGTGGTCGGCCAGATCGCGCGCATGGACATGACGCTCTGCGCGACCTGCGTCTGGGCCTGGGTGGCGCTGCACGCGCATGAGACCCGCCGCTCGCGCGCGGCGCTCGTCGGCTTCTGGCTCGCGAGTGCCGCCGGCGTCGCAATCAAGGGTCCGATCGCGCTGCTGTTCACGGTGCTGCCGGCGCTGCTGCGCCCCCTCGGCGCGCGCGACTGGGCGGGCTTCGCCGCGCTGAAGCCGCTGCACGGCCTCGGCCTGCTGGTCGGCGGCGTGCTGGCGTGGATCGCGGCGGTCTGGCTCGACGGCGAGAGCGCGTATCTCGTGACCATCTGGAACGAGCAGCTGGTCGGCCGGGCCGTGAATTCCTGGTCGCACCGGGAGCCGGTCTGGTTCTACGTGACGCTGCTGCCGGTGCTGCTGATGCCGTGGACCGGGCTGGCGGTCAGCGGCGCGCGCACGTTCTGGCAGAGCGAACCGATCGCGGCGCGCTTCGTCCTCGCCTGCCTGCTGGTCGCGCTGCTCGCGATCTCGGCGATCTCCGGGAAGCTGTTCATCTACCTGCAGCCGCTGTTGCCGCTCTGCGCGGTGCTCGCCGGCGTCGGCTGCACGACGCTGCTCGCGCAGTCACGCATCGGCACCGAACAGGCGCTGCTGCCGGTGGTGTGGTTCACGCTGCTCGCCGGCGGCATCGGCTGGGGCACGCACGACGTGCTCGGCAACAACCCGCGCGGCTTCGCGCTGGCCACGATCCTCGGCCTGTGCGCGATCCTCGGCTTCCGGCTGTCGCGCCAGCCGCCGCGGCGCTGGCTGATCGGCTGGACCGGACTGTCGGCCGTGGTGTCCTGGGTGGTGTTCGGCGCGCTGATCACGCTCGTCAACCCGCTGTACTCCGGCAAGCCGCTCGGCGAGGCCATCGCCCGGCTGGCGCCCGGCTCGCGGCCGGTGGCGATCGTGCATTCGACGCGCGGCATCCTGAACTACTACGCCGGCCGGCTGATGACCGAGGTCGAGCGCACCGACATCGCCGCGTGGTATCTGCTGCATCCCGATGCGCTGGTCGTGATCCAGTCCGCGCACCTGTCGTACTGGTTCCCGGAGGGCAAGGTGCCGGCCTGCACGACCGACGAGACCTACTCGGTCGAGCTGAAGGAATACCGTGTCCTTGCCGGCTGCCCGCGCTGACGAGGGCATCGCTCGCGCGCTGCTGCGCGCGCAGCCGCAGCGCTTCGCCGGGCAGCCGCTGACGGCGACGATGTTCGCGAACGTGCGCGCCCGCGCCCACGCCACGCTCGCGTTCGCCTTCGCGCTGCTCGCGCTGGCGGCGCTGCTGACGGCGCTCATCGGCGATGCGCCGCTCAGCCGGCACCTCTCCAGCCGCTTCTGGGTCGCCGGACAGCGCAGCCTGCTGAAGTGGCTGACCGACGCCGGCCTGTACGCCGGCTATGCGTGCTTCATCGCCCTGCTCGTGCTCGGCTGGTGGCGGCGTCAGCGGCTGTGGTTCGAAGTCGCGCGCGTATGGCTCGCCGCGCAACTCATCGGCGGCCTGCTCGTCGTGCGCGTGCTGAAGATGTGGATCGCACACCCGCGCCCCGACACCGGCGCCGGCGATGCGCCGCTGCAGTGGCTGGGGCTGACCTGGAATGCCGCCTACAACAGCTTCCCGTCCGGGCACTCGGCCGACATCGCCACCAGCGCCTTCTGCCTCTGCCTGCTGCTGGCGCGCCCGTGGCAGCGCGCCTGGGTGCTCGGCTTCGCGGCGCTGATCGGGCTGACGCGCATCCTGCTCGCCAAGCACTGGGCCAGCGACGTGCTGGCCGGCAGCGCGGTCGGACTGACGGTAGCGGCGCTGATCGCCGGTTTCTGGCTGCGCCGGCTCGCCACCGGCGACGCCCCGGCTTAAGCCTCGCCTAAGCGATCCGGCGCGAACGCGGCGCGGCGCGCCGGCTCGAAGCGGGCGTGCCGGACGTTTCCGGTGTCATCCGTCCTCGGGAGGACCGCCATCATGGCATCCCGTCGAATCCGGGCAGCCCTGCTGCTCGCCGCTGCCGTCGCGGCACCGCTCACCGCGGCCGTGGCCGGGGAGTTCGTGCCGGTACGGCGCGTGGTCGAGGAAGTCATCGTCACCGAAGCGCCGCCGCCGCCGCGCGAGGAAGTCATCATCGAGCGCCCGTCGCCGCGCCACGTCTGGGTCGCCGGCCACTGGCAGCGGGTCGGCAACGAGTGGGTCTGGCAGAACGGCCACTGGCTGCAGCCGCCGCGCCTCGGCGCCGGCTGGGTGCCGGGTCACTGGGATCAGCGCCCGCGCGGCTGGGTGTGGGTGCCGGGACACTGGGCGTGAACGCCGTTGCCCGTTGCGGGCTCTGTCTCGCGCTCGCCGCCGGCGTATCGGCCTGCGCCGTGGTGCCGGCCGAGCCATACCGCTACGGATACGGATACGGATACCGGCCGGCGCCGGTCGCCGTCGTCGCGCCGCCGGTGATGGTCGGCGGCTGGTGGCATCCGTACCGCTACCGGCGCTGGTGACGGCGCCGCGCCCGAACCGCCGGCGGCGTCCGGCGCCGCCGGCCCTGGCGCATCAGCGTGTGCCGTAGATGCCGATGCCGTAGTAGCAGGGGTTGTTGTTGCACGAGTACATCTTCACGCGCAGCGTGAACTTGCCGGTCCACTTCGGCTGGACGCTGACGATCGGCATGTCGTCGCGCTGGTCGTCGTTGTCGATGTCATTGCCGCCCTCGTCCCGCAGCACGAGGTCGAGATCGCTGCAGTCGGCATCGCAGACCGACACGATCTTGTAGGACATGCCCTTCTTCAGCGTGAACGAGAAGCTGTCGCTGTCGCCCTGTCGCAGCTTGTCGATCTTCGGCGTGTGCGTCTGCTCGAAGCCGCGCTTCGCCATCGCGGTATCGACGCGATCGAGCAGGATGTTGACCTGATCGGTGTACTTGCCGGCCGCTGCCGGCAGGGCGGCCGCGCCGAGCGCGACGGCGAGCAGCAGGGAGCGGGCACGGATCGGGAGCAGCGCAACGGAAGACGGCATGGGCATGAGCCTTCTGGTTCTGGTGTACGGGCCGGGCGGAGCGGACAGGGGAAACGGACGCGGCCGGAGCAGGGGCCGGCCGCGGGCGCGAATCTTACGGTCTGTTCATCGGAAGTGCTGCGGACCCGGATCAATCAAACCTCAATCCGGCAGGCATTCCGTGCTCAGGCCTCGATGCAGGCGCGAAAGCCCCGGCCCTCGTCATCGGCGTACAGCACGACCGCTGCCGGCCCGATCAGCGCCGGCGCCGCGTAGCGCAGCCACTGCAGCGCACCGGCCTGCCAGCCGACCTGCACGAGCGTGAGCGCCGCCGCGAAGCCGGCCTCGTCGACCGGCGCCTGACCTTCGCGCCAGGTCAGGTTGTACAGCTCGGTCAGCTCCGCGGCCGCCTGCGCGCGCAGCGCCGGGTCTTCGGCGGCCAGACGTTCGAGCAGGGCCTCGGGCAGCCCGGCGGTGTCGGGGGTTCCGGCGAGCCGGGCGCGCAGCTCGGCAGGGGTCGGGGCATCGGTCATGGCGGCGGCTCGCGGCAGACGGAAGGA
>NZ_DAOLKE010000121.1:0-1981 GCF_035331805.1 Plasticicumulans sp.
TCGATCGCATCGGGCAGCTTCACGGCCTTGTCGGCCGGCATCACGCGCACCTCGGCGTAGCTGCCGACCGGCCCGGTGCCCCAGGCGACGCGATCCCCGGGCGCGAACTCGCTGACGCCCTCGCCGATCGCCTCGACCGTGCCGGCGCCTTCGAGCCCGAGTCCGCTCGGCAGCGCCAGCGGATACAGGCCGCTGCGGTGATAGGTGTCGATGAAGTTCAGGCCGACGGCGCCGATGCGCACGCGCAGCTCGCCGGGCCCCGGCGCGCCGGGGTCGAACGGCTCCCAGCGCAGGACTTCGGGACCGCCGTGTTCGTGGATGCGGATCGCGTGCGGCGTGCTCATGGGCGGATGACCTCGGCTGACGGGGGAACGGACGGCGCACAGTGTGGCCGCTCGCACCGCATCTGCCGCCCGCTGCATGGCAGCCGTGCAGGATCAGCCGGCCCGGCGCAGCTCGCGGACGGTCAGCTGTCCGCCGCGGATCTCCGCGCGCACATCGAACTCGAACAGGCGCACGCCGAAGTCGCCGTCCTCGCCGGTGCGGTAGGCCGGGCGCGGGTCGAGTGCGAGCACCGCGACCAGCCATTCGCGCAGGCGCGGCTCGGGGTGCGCCGCCAGCACCTGCGCGGCAGCCGGCGCGAACGTCACCGCGAGGCGCGCCGGTTTCGCGCCCGAGCAGATAAGGTTTCACGTCGTAGACCGGCGTGCCGTCGAGCAGGTCGGCCCCGAACAGGTCGAGACACACGCCGCCTTCGCAGCGGATGCCGGCCAGTTCGACGACCGACAGCCCGAGCGGATTCGGCCGGAAGGTCGAGCGCGTCGCGAACACGCCGAGCCGGGTGTTGCCGCCGAGGCGCGGCGGACGCACGGTCGGCTTCCAGCCGGCGGCGGCGGTGGCGTGGAAGCCGAAGATCAGCCAGACGTGCGAGAAGCCGTCGAGCCCGCGCACGGCCTCCGGCCGGTCGAACGGCGCCAGCAGTTCGAGCACGGCCGGCAGCCGCGCCAGCCCCGGCTGGCGCGGGATCGCGAACTTCTCGCGATACGGCGAGTGCAGCGTGCCGACCGGGGTCAGCGTCGTGCTCACGGTCCGGCGCGGACGCGGTCGGGGTCGGGGCTGTAGGCGGCCGTGAACCCGGCGTCCGGCAGCCCGCGCACGCGGTACAGGCGCAGCTTCAGCGTGTCGTGGTACAGCGCCCGGCCGAAGTCCTCGTGGCCGGCGAGCAGCGGCGCCGGCGGCGCGACCTCGAAGCGCAGCCGGCGCACGGCGTGACCGAAGCCCGCGGCCGGTGGTGGTGCACCGAGCGCAAGCAGATCCTCGCTCGTGCGCAGGTGCGGACTGAGCAGCACCGGCGTGGCGAGCATGCCGGGCACCAGCCGGTAGCGGCGCTCACCGTCGCCGGCATCAAGCACGATCTGCGGCGGCAGGCTCTGAAACAGCAGCCCGGCCAGCCGCCCGGCCGCGCTTGGCGTGACCTCCAGCGCGAAGGCCAGCACCTCGCCACGGAAGGCCGTCAGATCGACATCCTCGCCCCAGTGCAGCTCGCGCTCGGCCAGCAGTTCGGGCTGCGGCGGCCGGGGCGCATCGTCGCGCCGCTGCAGCAGCAGGTACTTGCCATCGCGACCGAGCGCGCGGTAGTTGCCGAGCACCACGAGCAGGGCCGCGCCGTCATCCATCATCGGCAGCCGGCCGTCGATGGTCTCGGCCGGGTTGAACAGCACGAAATCCGGGCGCTGCGGGCCGAGGAAATGCGCGGCGTTGCGCGCGGCGAGCGCTGGCGTGTAGGCCGCGTAACTCTGGATGACCGGCCGCGGCCGATAGTCGAGATCGTTGAAGAACAGCCTCCCCTGTTCATAACTGATCAGGTCGACGCTGTCCCTGCCGGCGAGGCGCTGCGTCAGCAGCAGCCGGTCGGCCGGACCCGGTGTGCCGCGTGTCTTCGGATCGCCGGCCGGCACCGGCCCGGGCTGCGGCCCGGCGA
>NZ_DAOLKE010000121.1:2081-9849 GCF_035331805.1 Plasticicumulans sp.
GCTGGCGGCCGCTCGCGAGCGTCAGCGTGATCACGGCCACGGCAAAGGCCGCCGGCACGAAGAACGAGAACTTGACCAGCGACAGCAGCGCGAGCAGCGCCGTCACCAGCAGCGCCGCCCACGGACCGTCGCGGCGCCACAGCAGCACGACCGCACCGAAGGCGATGACCAGATAGGCGCGCGCCTCGACATCGAGCAGCAGCGCGCCCCAGAGGAGCAGCGGCCAGCCCAGGCGCGGACCGGCCTCGAGCGCGCCGCGCACGAGCAGATACGCAAAACCGAAGGCCAGCCCCAGCGCCGCGGCATAGCGCAGCCCGGCGTGCTGGCCGAGACCGTCATCGCAGTGCAGGTAGCCGAACGGCCCGAACGTGAACATCAGGTCGCGACCGAACACCCAGTCCCGCGTCGCCGCGGCATCGAGCACCTGACACCACGACGGATCGAGCAGCACCGAGGCCGGTGCCCGCCCGCTCAGGTGGAAGTTGGCCAGCGCGATGCCCGTCAGGAGCAGCGCGAGCAGCCCGTAGCGCAGGCCGCGCGGCGCGGCGGGCAGCAGCGGCAGGGTCGCGAGCGACATGGTGCCTCCCTGCCTCTCAGGGCTTGCGGCCGACGACGAGGAACTGCTTGCCGAAGAAGCGCCACGCGAACGGCAGGCGCAGGTACCAGCGCACGAAGGCCAGCGGCGGCGTGCGCCCGGTCGACATCGAGTACGGCAGGAAGCGCTCGATGCGCTGCTCGATGTGGAAGCCGCGCAGCATCATGACCTCGGCGAGCGAGGCCTCGGTCAGCGGGATGTGGTGGTCCCAGAAGTCCCAGTACTCGCCCGGCACATGCTTGATGTTCGGCCCGAGGCAGATCAGCCGTCCGCCCGGCTTCAGGCAGCGCCAGGCCTCGGCGAGCGTGCGCTCGATGCCGGTCTTGTCCGGCAGGTGTTCGAGGAAGTTGCTCGTGAACACCACGTCGAGCTCGCCATCGGCGAGAGCCCAGGGCTGCGAGCAGTCCTGATGCAGGAAGCGCGTGCCGGCCGGCAGCCGCGCCTCGGCGTCCGGGTTCAGGTCCATCGCGTAGCGGCGGGCGGCCGTGACGCTGTTGCTGAACTCGCCCCAGCCGCAGCCGAGGTCGAGCACGGCCGCATCGGCCGTGATCCAGCGGCTCAGGTACTCGCCGCAGATGATCCGCCAGACCCCGAGCCGGTACTCGTCCATCCCGGCGAAACGCGCACGGTATTCGTCGCGCAGCGCTGTGCCCTTGTCCACGTCTGCCACTGCCAGTCCCCCCTCGGGAAAATCAGGAAAAAACGTACGGACGCCCCCGATCGCACCCGGCCACGCGCCTCAGAGCGCCGGCTGGCGGAACGACAGGTGCTTGTGGCCGAAGTAGCTCGTGAAGATCGGCACGACGATGCCGAAGGCATGCGCGATCGCCTCGGCGTGGCGCTCGATGCCGAGCGCCGGCAGCCCCCAGTGCAGCAGCCCGAGGCTGACCGCCAGCGTCTGCAGCAGCGCGAACAGGTTCACGAGCGTGAAGCCGGCGAACTGGCGCCAGACGGAACCGTGGCGCGCGCCCTCGAACACGTACAGCCGCGACAGCGTGAACGCGGTCGTGATGCCGACGCACCAGGCCAGCGTCACGGCGGTTTCGTAGCTCACCCCGCGGCTGAACACGAAGCGCGAGCCGAAGTTGGCCGCTGCCGCGAAGCCGCCGACGACCAGGAAACGCAGGAAGGGGTTGTCCCGCACGCGGGCGAGCCGCTTCACGCCCCGACCCTCGCCGCCATTTCCTGCGCGACCCGCGCGCTCTCGGCGATGCCGCGGTCCTCGGGGTAGTACGAGGAGGTGTCGGCGATCTGCAGGCCGCGGATCGGCGTGACGATGTCGGGCAGCATCGCCGCAAAGCCCGGCGGGCAGAGCGGCTGCGCGTACTGCAGGCGCCCGACCGCCGAATCGAGGCGGTCGGCGTCGGTGAGTTGCGGATTGACGAGCTTCAGGTAGCCGAAGGATTCGCGCACGAAGAAGTCGTCGTCGCGCGCGAACTTCGGATGCGTCTGCGGCATGTAGTACGGCACGTAGACGATGTGCGTGCCGTCGGCGAAGGGCCGCAGGTTCGAGAATTCGACCAGACCCGGCACCTCGATGCGCGCATCGTTGGTGTTGAGCCAGAAGTTGCCGGTGACCGCTCGGCGCAGCTTGTGGATCACGCACACGGCGCCGATGTTGCGAAGCGCCGCGTAGCGGGCCTTGAGCGCTTCGGGCAGCGCCGGGATCAGCTTCGGGATCAGCGGCATCGGCACGGTGCTGATGACGTGACCGGCCGCGACGCGCTCGCCGCCGGCCGTGACGATGCCGGTCACCGCACCGCCTTCGAGCGTGACCTCGCGCACCGGCGTGCCGAGGTGCAGCCGCCCGCCCTGGCGCTCGATGCTCGCGACCAGCGCCTTCACCAGCGTCTCGGAGCCGCCGTCGATGTAGCCGAGTTCCTCCTGCATCAGGCTCCTGCGCGAGGTGCCGACGCGCTTGATGCGCGTCCACAGCCACGCGGCCGAGACCTGCTCCGACAGCTCGAAGAACTTCAGCGTGAAGAGCTTCTCCCAGAGCACCTTCCAGGCGCGCTCGCCGCTGCCGCGACGCAGCCACTCGGCGGCGCTGATGCCGTCGAGATCGCGCCAGTCCGTGCGCTTCGTGGCCATGAACATCTGCCACGCGTAGCGCAGTTTCGAGAGCGGGTCGAGCTTCGGGAAGGCGAGCAGCGCCAGCGGGTCGCCCCAGCGGTACAGCTTGCCGTCGTAGAAATAGCCCATCTTCGTCGGCCGCCAGCGCATGGCCTGAGCGAGGCCGAGTTCTTCGAGCAGCGCAAAGGTCGGTGCGTCGGCCTTGCAGACGAAGTGATAGAAGCGCTCGATGCTCAGGCCGCCGAAGTCGAAATGCGCGGCCATGCCGCCGGCGACCCGGTCGGCTTCGAAGAGCTCGACCGTGTGACCGGCCTTCAGCAGGTGATGCGCGGCGGCGAGGCCCATGGCGCCGGCGCCGAGCACGATGACGTGTGCCATGAGGGCAGGATTCTCCGGGTAGGGGGGCGAGTGCGCGCGCTCAGCGTTCGAGCACGATGTGCGCGTAGCGCGGATCGCAGTAGCTTTCGCGGATCGCGTCCTCGAACGGCATCTGCCGGATGCCGAATTCGGCTTCGGTGTCGACGCCGGTGAAATCGTCGCCGGCGGTCAGCGCCTTCAGCTGGTCGGCCGTGAACGGCGGCTTGTCGCTGAACAGCGCATAGCCGAGCAGCAGCCAGCGGAACAGCGTGTACGGGATGTGCACGATCGGCGTCCTCAGGCCCTTGACGCGCCTGATCGTGTGGATGATGTCGACGTAGTCGATGCGCGTGTCACCGACGATGTCCCAGATCGCGCCGGGCTGAGCGCGCTCCATGCACTTGACGATGATCCTGCAGAAGTCGCGGTTATAGAGCGGCTGGCGCATGTAGCGGCCGTGGCCGGGGATCGGGAACACCGGCACCTTCGCCATGAAGCGCGACAGCCAGCCGAGGTGCTTCGGGTCGAACCAGCCGAACATCAGCGTCGGGCGCAGCACGCAGCACGGCAGGCCGCTGTCGAGCACGAGCTTTTCCTGCGCCTTCTTGGTGTTGGTGTAGTCGTCATCGGCGACCGAGTTGACCACCGACGAACTGATGTGCACGAGAAACGGCACCTGATGCTCGCGCACGGCTTCGAGCACGAGCTTCGTCGAATCCAGGTTGTTGCGCACGAACAGCTGCGCTTCCTTGCCGGTGATCTGCGCCTGCAGCTGCAGCACGCGCGCCGCGCCGCGCAGGTGTTCGCGCCACGGGCCGGGCTCGGCGAGGTCGGCCAGCACCGTGGTCACGTCCGGATGCAGCTGCGCCAGCACGCCGAGGTTGTGCGCGTGCTTGTCGATCGCCACCAGTTGCCGGTAGCCCTGCGCCTTCAGCTCGACGATCAGGTTCTGGCCGACGAGGCCGGCGGCGCCGAGTACGACGATCTTGTCGTTCTTGTCCATCGGGATCGGTTCCGGTCGGGAATGCAGGAAAGGGGAGCTTCGGCCTACAGGCGGATGCGCCGGAACACCGGCTCGGGGATCGCGCGGATGATCGCCATGATCGGCCGCCAGAAGCCGGGCAGGTAGACGACGCTGCTGCGCCGCTCGATCGCCCGGACGATGCCGGCGGCGATCGTATCGGCGCTCGCCCACAGCGGCCCCTTCGGGAAGGCGGCGGTCATCGGCGTGTCGACGAAGCCGGGCTTGATGGTCAGCACGTTGACGCCGGCCTTCGCGAGCCGCTGGCGCAGGCCGCCGGTGAAGGCCGTGACCAGCGCCTTGGCGCTGCCGTAGACGTAATTGCTCTGCCGGCCGCGATCGCCGGCCACCGACGAGATCACCGCCAGCGTGCCGTGGCGCTGGCGCTCGAAGCGCCCGGCAAGCTCGGTCAGCAGCGCGACGGTGCTCAAGCCATTGGTGTGGATCTCGGCGAGCGTCTGTTCGACCGAGGCCTCGCAGGCCGCCTGGTCGGACAGCGTGCCGTGCGCGATCAGCACGGTGTCGAGCCCGCCGAGTGCGGCCGTCGCACGATCGAGCATCGGGGCGTGCCCGGCGACATCGTTGGCATCGAGCACCTCAACTGCGACCAATGCTGCCCCGCGCACGCGCAGGTCGGCGGCCAGCACGTCGAGCCGCCCGGCGCGCCGTGCGCACAGGCAGAGCGCGTCGCCTTCGGCGGCAAAGCGGCGGGCACAGGCTTCGGCAATCGCCGAGGTCGCGCCCACGATCAGGACCTTGCGCATCATCGGCTCCCGGATGTGCCAGTCATTGCGGTTGCGTGTCCAGCCATCGTCAGGCCATGACCCGACGCCAGAAACTCGACGAGAACTGCGGGTCGAGGTAATCGGCGAAACGCTGCCAGCGCGGATACGCGGCCCGGAACAGCGCGCCGCTCATGCGCGCGTCCTTGGCCGGATAGATCGCGCCGGCGGCCTCGCGGACCACCGCATCGAGCCGGTCGAGCAGCGCGAAGGTGGCGGCGCCGCGGTTCGGGAAATCCAGCGCCAGCGTGTAGCCGGGGCGCGGGAACGACAGCCAGCCCGGCGAGGCGAGCTCGCCGAAGCGCTTGAGCACGGCGAGGAACGAGCCGCTGCCGCTCGCGGCGATCTGCGCGAGGATCGCGTGCAGCGCATCGAGCCCGGCGGCCGGCGGCAGCGCGCACTGCCACTGCAGGAAGCCGTGCGGACCGTAGATGCGGTTCCAGTCGCCGATGCCGTCGAGCGGATAGAAGAACGGCTCGTAATGCGTGATCTGCGTGCGACCGCGTCCGCCGACCGGCCGGTGGTAGTACAGCGCGTTGAATGCGTGCAGCGTCGGGCCGTTGATCAGCGACACCGGCGGCACGAAGGGCACGCGCAGCCGGCCGGGCTTCGCCGCCGGCCGGGTCCGCGGCAGGGCCGGCGCGTGGTTGCCGCGCATGAACAGCCCGCGCCCGGCCGCGGCCGCGCAGTCGATCCACGCCACCGTGTATTCGTAGTCGTCATCGGATTCGGCCGACAGCGCATCGAACTCGGCGAGCGAGCCGAAGCGGAGGGTCTCGCCGGCGATCCACGGATTGGCGATGCGCCGCAGCTGCAGCTCGACGCGCGTCACCAGCCCGGTCAGGCCGAGGCCGCCGATGCTCGCGCCGTACCAGTCGGCGTGTTCGTGCGCGCTGCACCAGCGGCGGCTGCCGTCCGAGCGCAGCAGCTCGAAGCCACGCAGGTGCCGGCCGAAGCTGCCGGCGCGGTGGTGATTCTTGCCGTGCACGTCGTTGGCGAGCGCGCCGCCGACGGTCACGTAGCGCGTGCCCGGCGTCACCGGCAGGAACCAGCCCTGCGGCACGGCCAGCGCGAGGATATCGGCAAGCAGCACGCCGGCCTCGCATGCGAGCACGCCGCTCTGCGGATCGAAGCCGATGAAGCGGTCCAGCCCGCGTGCGAGCAGCACGCCGCCGCCGTCGTTGAGGCAGGAATCGCCGTAGCTGCGGCCGTTGCCGTAGGGCAGCCAGCTCGTGTCGCTCGCCGGCAGCGGCGCATCGCGGTCGGTGAGCGGCCGGGCATGCTGCACGACGCGCGGATACCGGCCCCAGGAGGCGGCGCAGGCCCGTGTCGCCGTCATACCGCCGCCAGCACGATCAGCCCGGTTGCGAACAGCAGCCAGCGGCTGGCGCGATCGCGCACCGCGAACACGACCGGGTCGTCGTGCATCTCGTCGCGGTGCGTCTTCAGCCAGACGCGGCTGACCCAGTACAGCAGCACCGGACACAGCAGCCAGATCAGCTCCGGCCGGGCGTAGAGCTGGCGGCTGGTGTCGCTGTTGATGTACAGCGCCAGCACCAGCACGCTGTTGTAGGCCGAGGCGATGCCGAGCGTCTGCAGCAGCGCCAGGTCATGCGTGCTGTAGTCACGCCCGCTGGCGCGCTCGCGGCCGCGGCGCAGCATCTCGCGCAGCTCCGCATAGCGCTTGACCAGCGCGAGACTCAGGAACAGGAACACCGAGAACGCCAGCAGCCAGAAGGAGTTGTGCAGGCTGACCGCCGCGGCGCCGGCGAGGATGCGGCTGGTATACAGCCCGGCGAGCGCGATCACGTCGATCAGCACGAACTCCTTGAGCTTCACCGAGTACGCGACCGTCAGCGCGTAATACAGCGTCAGCATGCCGAAGAACTCCGCCGGCAGGCCGAGGCACAGCAGGCCCGCCAGCGCCAGCAGCGCCGGAATCAGCAGCGCGCCGCGCACCAGCCCGAGCGCGCCGCTCGCGAACGGCCGCTGACGCTTGCGCGGATGACGGCGGTCGGAGGGCAGGTCGAGCAGGTCGTTGAGCAGATAGACGCTCGATGCACAGAGGCCGAAGGCCAGGAAGGCGGTCAGGCTCGCGGCGATGGCGCGGACATCGATCTGGTGACTGAGCAGCAGCGGCAGGAAGATCAGCAGGTTCTTCACCCACTGGTGCAGGCGCAGCGCCTGCGCGTAGACCTTCAGGCCCGCCGGGCGCGGCGCGAACTCGCGCTCGATCGTCGCCACCCGCGCCAGCTCCGGGCGCAGCCGCGCCGGCAGGTCGACGCTGATCGCGTGCCGCGCGTGGCGCCAGACTTCGAGGTCGATCGCGGCATTGCCGGCGTAGTCGTACCCGCGCTCGCCGAGCGCCGCGACCAGACGCTCGCGCTTGCGTGCGCCGGAAAGATTGAGCCCGTCCTCACTCGCCAGCACGCGCTCGAACAGCCCGAGGTGTTCGGCCAGCGGCTCGGCCAGCAGCCGGTGCGAGGCCGTGCACAGCCACAGCGGCCGGCCGCGCGCATGCTCGGCGCGCAGCCAGTCGAGGAAGGCGGTGTCATAGGGCAGCAGCGCGTAATCGGGCTGCACGCGCCGGGCGATCTCGTACTTCAGCACCGCCTTGCCGCGCCAGAGCCACAGCGGCACCAGGAACAGGCACAGCGGCCGGTGCTTCAGCAGCAGGAAGAACGACTCGACCAGCAAATCGGAACGGATCAGCGTGCCGTCCAGATCCACGCACAGCGGGATTGGCGTCAAGGAGAACGACTCCATCGGTGCAGCCGCAGCCGTACCGGACGGCTGCGGCAGGCGCCGGTCGCGGGGCGGACGGGAACGGTGGCGGATCACCCAGCAACGACGCGCCGGCGGCGATCAGGGCGGAGCGCAGAGTAGCCGCGCGCCGCCACGAGCGGCAATCGACGGATCGTGACATTTGTTGCAGCGCAT
>NZ_DAOLKE010000122.1:0-9827 GCF_035331805.1 Plasticicumulans sp.
GCCGCACCCCCCGCCGGCCAGCCTTCGATCGTGCCGCCGCTGCCGCCGGGTCTGGTGCCGGCGCGCCCGGCGACGCCGTGAGTCGCAGCACCTCGCGACCGCCGGTCCTGCTCGCCGCGCTTGCCCAGCTGCTGGCGCTGTTTGCGGTCTGGGCGCTGCAGGTCGGCCTGATCCGGCTGTTCGGTCGTCCGCCGGTCGATGCCGGGGTATTGCTGTTCGTGCAGGGCCTGCTGGCCGCTGCCCTCGGCCTGCGCTTCGGGCTGCCGCGCTGGTGGATTCCGATCCAGATCGTGTTCCTGCCACTGGCCTGGGGGGCGCTGACGCTGGCGCTGCCGCCGCTGCTGTGGCTGGCACTCGCGGCTGTGGTATTCCTGATCTTTCGCAACAGCGCGCTGCAGCGCGTGCCCTTGTATCTTTCCGGTCCGGATGCCTGGGCGGCGCTGGCGCAGCGTCTGCCGCGGGCCGATGCGCGCGTCATCGATCTCGGCTGCGGACTCGGCGGCCCGCTGCTCGGGCTGGCGCGCCAGTGCCCGCAGGCGCGCATCGAGGGCATCGAATCGGCGCCGCTGCCGTGGCTCTGCGCCTGGCTGCGCTGCCTGCGCGAGCCGCGCATCCTCGTGCGCTACGGCGATTTCGGGGCGCTCGATCTCGGTGCCTACGATCTGGTGTTCTGCTTCCTGTCGCCGCAGCCGATGCTGACGCTGTGGCTGAAGGCGCGTGCCGAGATGCGTGCCGGCAGCCTGTTCGCGAGCCTCGAATTCCCGGTCCCGGACCTGCCCGCCGATGAGCAGCTGCAGTTGCCGGGCGGACGCACGCTGTATCTCTGGCGTTTGTAAACGCGATACCCCGCGCTGCCACGTCTATGCTTGTTGCGATGCAACATCGTGGCGCGGACACGGTCAGTGTGATCGTGGCCGCAACAGGCGGTCGGAATTGCGGAGATCAGTCGATGGGCATGCTTGACAGCGTCGGCATCAAACTCGTGGCCGCCCTGCAGGGCGGCGGAGCGCACGGTGCGTACACCTGGGGGGTGCTGGATCGCCTGCTCGATGAACCGGCGATCCGCTTCACGGGGTTCTCGGGCACCAGCGCCGGCGCGATGAACGCCGTGGTCTGCGCGCACGGCCTGGCGCTCGGCGGGCGCCAGGGCGCACAGGCGGCGCTGGCGCGGTTCTGGTCGGCGGTCGCCGATGCCTCGCGCCTGACGCCGGCCCAGCCCGGTCCGCTCGACCGGCTGCTCGGCGACGACAGCCTGCACTGGTCGCCGGGCTTCCGCTCCTTCATCGCGCTGACCCGCGTGCTGTCGCCGTACCAGTTCAATCCGCTGAACGTGAATCCGCTGCGCGACATCCTCGAAGCGCAGATCGACTTCGAGCGGCTGCGCGCCCCGGCCGCACCGCGGCTGTGGGTGGCGGCGACGCGCGTGCGTACCGGCACCGTGCGGCTGTTCACCAATGCCGAACTGTCGATCGACGCGGTGCTGGCCTCGGCCTGCCTGCCGTCGTTGCATCAGGCCGTCGTGATCGACGGCGAGCTGTACTGGGATGGCGGCTACAGCGCCAATCCGCCGGTGCGCGTGCCGGCCGAGAGCGGCGCGGCCAACGACCTGCTGCTGGTGCTGCTGGCGCCGCTCGAACGCGAAGGGCCGTTCCACACCGCGCCCGAGATCCTCGGTCGCGCCAGCGAGATCGCCTTCCACGCCACGTTCATCCAGGAAATGCAGGGCCTCGCCGAACGCGCGGCCGCGCCGATCTGGCAGCGTTACAGCGATCCGGCGGCCCGCCGGCGCTATCACCTGCTCGCCGCCGGCCCTGAACTGACCGAGCTGCCGCAGCCGAGCAAGCTCAACGCCGATCGCGCCTTCCTCGACCGGCTGTTCGAGGCTGGTCGCAGCCGGGCCGAGGCCTGGCTCGCCGCGGACGGCGCCGCCCTTGGACGCGGGCGCGGCATCGATCTCGCCGACGTGTTCGGCGAGCTTTGAGCGCTCGCGTCCGCGCCCGCATCCATGTTCGCACCCGCGCCCGCCGCGTGATTCAGTCCGGCAGGCGCACGGCGAGCACGTCGCAGCGGGCGCCGTGCAGCACGGCATCGGCGGTCGAGCCGAGCAGCAGCGCGAGCCCGTGGCGACCGTGGCTGCCGACCACGATCAGGTCCACGCCGAGTTCGGCGGCGGTGTCGAGGATGCCGGCCTTGGTGCTGACCGAGGTCAGCACCGTCTGCACGGCCTCCGGCAGGCCGAGTTCGGCAGCCAGCCGGGCGAGTGCGGCCTTTGATTCGCGGGTCAGCGCCTCGTCGGGCATCTCCGGCAGCAGCGGCATCAGCTCGTAGCCGGCACTGACGTTGACTTCCTCGATGACGTGCACGAACGACAGGCGCGCGCCGTAGCGGGCGGCCAGACCTTGCGCGTGCCGGCCGACTTCGGCGGCCTTCGGCGACAGGTCGGTGGCGAACAGTACGTGGCGGTACTCCTGCATGGCACGGTCCTCCGGGCAGATCGGTGGGGGTTTCCGATCCGTCCGCGGGCCTCAGGCGACGGCCGCGACGTGGCCGTTTGCCACCAGGCGCCGGCGTTCCTGGCCGACCCACTCGCGGATGTGCTCGCCGAGCTGCACGACGATGCGCTTCATGCATCGCCGCCGCGCGACCTCGCCGCCGGTGACTTCGGACGGATCGGGAAAATCCCAGTGTATGTGACGGTACTCGCCCGGGAGTTCCGGCAGATAGGCCAGGGCCTCCGGGCAGAGCGTGATCACGCAGTCGAAGGGCCGGCCGTGGAAGTTCTCGACCGGCTTGGCGAGCTGGCCGGAAATGTCGACGCCGATCTCGGCCAGCACCGACTGCGCGAGCGGGTCGAGCGCGCCGGTTTCGGTGCCGGCGCTGCAGGTGAGGAACAGCGGACGGCCGCAGCGGCGCAGCAGCGCCTCGGCGATCTGCGAGCGAGCAGCATTGTGCCGGCCCAGGAACAGGACGGTGACGGGACGCATGGATCCTTGCCTCGATCTTGTTGCGGTCGATCCTCGACCGCTTGTTATGGCGTGTCCCTGAACCGGGACATCGTGCTCTGGTGGTGGGTGCGCCATGGGCAGCGCACGGCGGCAGCATGCCGCTGATGCGTGACCGTGCATTGACGGGCGTCAGGCAAATCCTCGATTGCCGCCGGACGCGCCCGGGGCCGGATCAGGGCAGGGTCTGCCGCAGCTCGTGCAGATAGGCGCGGCTGGCGACCCGGGCCGGGTCGTCGGCCGGCAGCGCGGCGGCAGCGGCCTGCAGGCCGGTGAGGCCGAGCTGCAACTGCACCAGGGCCAGGTTGTGCCGGGTGCGCGGATCAGGCCGGCGGCGCAGGGATTCGCGGTAGGCGCGTTCGGCGGCATCGTAGTCGCCGGCTTCGGCGAGCGCGTTGCCGAGCCGGAACCACGGGTCGCTGCCGTCGGCGGGCGGGTCCAGCACGGCCCGGCACGCATGCTCGGCCGAGGTCGGTGCCAGACCCGCCGGCAGCGACGTGCAGCCGCCGGCGGCAAGGCCGGCGAGCAGCACGAGATGCAACCGGCCTCGCATCAGCGCCTCGCGCTTGCCGACGGTGCCTGCAGCACCGCCGTGCAGGCCTCCGGCAGCACCGGTTCGGGTGCCGGCGGCGTCGGCAGCGGCGGGCGGCGCGCGGCCTGACGGATTTCCTCGACCCAGGCATCGAGCCCGGCATCGCAGCCGTCACCGGGTTCGATCGGCTTCTGCGCCGAGCATTGCGGGCTGTCCGGCGGGCAGTACAGGCGCACGTGGAAGTGCGCATCGTGTCCCCACCACGGCCGGATCTTGTGCAGCCAGCCGCGATCGGCCTCGCTGCGGCAGAGGCTCTGCTTGATCACCGGATTGACGAAGATGCGCTCGACCGCCGGATCGTCGGCCGCCGCGCGCAGCAGTGCGCGCTGGCGGGCGCCGAAGCGCGCGAGCACGCGCCCGGCGTACGGGTCGATCATCGTCTGCGCGCTCAGGCTTTCGAGGGCTGCTCCGGACGGTGCGCGGCCACCGGGCGCATCGAGGAACCAGACATCGACATCGAGGCCGATCTGGTGGCTGCGGTGACCCGAGAGCATCGGCCCGCCGCGCGGCTGGCCGAGATCACCGATCAGCACCGGCGCGAAGCGGCGGGCCTCGGCCGTGTAGCCGAGCTGTTCGATGAAGCGCAGCAGCTCCGGATGCCCGTAGTAGCGGTTGCGCGACGGGCGCATCGCCTGATAGCCGGGGCCGGACAGCGGCAGCGTCTGCGCGCCGGCGATGCAGCCGGCGGCATAACCGCCGTAGACCTGCGGCAGCTCGGCACTCGGCAGGCGGACTTCGCCCCAGGGGCCGGCAGCGGCGAGGGCAGGGACGAGCAACAGGGACGACAGCAGCGGACGCAGCATGAGGGGCGGACAGTCCTCGGCGGGGCGGGGCGCGAGTCTACGGAAGATCGGCGCCGGTGCAACAAGGCGACGCCGCGCACTCGGCGCGGCGTCGGCGGCAGGGCGGGAGGGCGTGCGTCCGGCTCAGTGCTTGCGCACCTCGTTGACGAGGCTGACCTTGCCGTTCTCGTCGACCGCTTCGAGCCGCACCGTGAAGCCCCACAGCCGGAACATGTGCTTGAGCACCTCGTACGTGGTCCCGGCGTTCAGCGGCCGGCGGTTGTAGACGCTGTGGCGCAGCGTCAGCGAACGGTCGCCGCGGCGGTCGACGTTCCAGACCTGGATGTTCGGCTCGCGCGAGCCGAGGTTGTACTGGTCCGACAGCGACTGGCGCACCTTGCGGTAGCCGTCATCGTCGTGGATCGCGGTGATCTCCAGCGTGTCGGCCTTGTCGTCGTCGAGCACCGCGAACAGCTTGAAGTCACGGATCAGCTTCGGCGACAGGTACTGGGCGATGAAGCTCTCGTCCTTGAAGTTGCGCATCGCGAAGTCGAGCACCTTCAGCCAGTCGCCGCCGGCGATTTCCGGGAACCAGCGCCGGTCCTCGGGCGTCGGGTTTTCGCAGATGCGGCGCAGGTCACTCATCATCGCGAAGCCGAGCGCGTACGGATTGATGCCGCTGTAATACGGCGAATCGAATTCCGGCTGGAACACGACATTCGTGTGCGACTGCAGGAATTCGATCATGAAGCCGTCACTGACCCGGCCTTCTTCATACAGCCGGTTCAGCAGCGTGTAATGCCAGAAGGTCGCCCAGCCCTCGTTCATGACCTGGGTCTGGCGCTGCGGATAGAAATACTGGCCGATCTTGCGCACGATGCGCACGATCTCGCGCTGCCAGGGTTCGAGCAGCGGCGCGTGTTTCTCGATGAAATACAGCAGGTTCTCCTGCGGTTCCTCGGGGAAGCGCGCGCTTTCCTCGACCACCGCCGCACCGGCGCGCACCGGCACCGTGCGCCAGAGGTCGTTGACCTGCAGCTGCAGGTATTCCTCGCGCTCGCGCTGGCGCTGCTGTTCCTTGGCCATCGACAGCGGTGCCGGACGCTTGTAGCGGTCGACGCCGTGGTTCATCAGCGCGTGGCAGGAGTCGAGCAGTTCCTCGACCGTCTCGATGCCGTAGCGCTCCTCGCAGCGGGTGATGTAATTGCGCGCGAACACCAGGTAATCGATGATCGAATCGGCACTGGTCCAGGCCCGGAACAGGTAATTGCCCTTGAAGAAGGAGTTGTGACCGTAGCAGGCATGCGCGATGACCAGCGCCTGCATGGTCATCGTGTTCTCTTCCATCAGGTAGGCAATGCACGGATCGGAGTTGATGACGATCTCGTAGGCCAGGCCCATCTGACCGCGCCGGTAATGCTTTTCGGTGGCGACGAACTGCTTGCCGAACGACCAGTGATGGTAGCCGATCGGCATGCCGACCGAGGAATAGGCATCCATCATCTGCTCGGCGGTGATCACCTCGATCTGGTTGCGGAAGGTGTCGAGCCGGAACTGCTCGCTGGCGATGCGCGCGATTTCGCGGTCATAGGTTTCGAGCAGTGGAAATGTCCACTCCGAGCCTTCGGAAATCAGCCGTTTGCCACTCATGCCATGCGCCTCTTGAACAGTTCCCGGAATACCGGATAGATGTCTTCGGCTCCGCCGATTTCCTGCATCGCGAACTGCTTGTGGGTGGTCTGGAGCTTCTGGTACTCCTCCCACAGGCTCTGATGCCGGTCGGGTGTGATCTCGACGTAGGCAAAATACTGCACGAACGGCATGATCCGCGCGCTGAGGATTTCCCGGCACTGCGGCGAGTCATCCTGCCAGTTGTCGCCGTCCGAAGCCTGGGCCGCGTAGATGTTCCACGCGCCCGGCGAATAACGCTCCGAAACGATGTCCGCCATCAGCGACAGCGCCGAGGACACCACGGTGCCGCCGGTTTCACGGGAATAGAAGAACTCCTGCTCGTCGACTTCCTTGGCGACCGTATGGTGGCGGATGAACACCACCTCGATGCGTTCGTAATTGCGGGTCAGGAACAGATACAGCAGCGTGAAGAAACGCTTGGCCAGATCCTTGCGTTCCTGATCCATCGAGCCGGACACGTCCATGATGCAGAACATCACCGCCTGCGTCGTCGGTTTCGGCTGGCGGATGCGGTTGTTGTAACGCAGGTCGAAGGTGTCGATGAACGGAATGGCTTCGATGCGGAAGCGCAGGTGACGGATTTCCTCGCGCAGGCGTTCGGCCTCCGGCGAACCTTCGCCCTCGCTGGCGAGGATTTCTTCGAGTTCCTGTTCGAGTTCGCGCAGCCGCGTGCGGTGCGGCGCGCCGATCGCGGTGCGCCGCGCCAGCGCACCCTTGAGCGAGCGCACGACGTTGATGTTGCTCGGCACGCCGGCGGTCGTGTAGCCGGCGCGGATGTTCTTCCATTCCGGAATCTTCGCGAGCTGGGTCTTGATCAGCTCCGGCAGCGCGAGATCCTCGAAGAACAGGTCGAGGAACTCGTCACGCGACAGTTCGAAGACGAAGTCATCCTCGCCCTCGCCGTCCTTGCTGGCCTGCTTGCCGCCGCCGCCGGCCCCGCCACCGCCCTGCGGCCGCTTGACGCGGTCGCCGGTCGAGAACTCCTTGTTGCCGGGGTGGATCGTCTCCCGGCGACCGCCGGAGCCGTGGCTGAACACCGGCTCCGACAGGTCGCGGGTCGGGATGCTGACCTTCTCGCCGCTGTCCACGTCCTTGATCGAGCGACCCGCCATGGCGTCGGCCACGGCGCGCTTGAGCTGATCCTTGAAGCGGCGCAGGAAGCGCTGCCGGTTGACGGCGCTGCGATTCTTGCCGTTGAGCCGCCGATCGACGAGATGGGACATGGAAGCATTCCTCGCGGGGCAGGGGCGACAGGCGTCAGGACGACTTTCGCACGCGCAGGTACCACTCGGAAAGCAGACGCACCTGCTTGGCGGTGTAGCCCTTCTGGGTCATGCGGTTGACGAAGTCCTCATGCTTCTTCTGCTCGTCGGCGGACGACTTGGCGTTGAAACTGATGACCGGCAGCAGGTCCTCGGTGTTCGAGAACATCTTCTTCTCGATCACGGCGCGCAGTTTTTCATAACTGGTCCAGACCGGGTTGCGGCCGTTGTTGGCGGCACGGGCACGCAGCACGAAGTTGACGATCTCGTTGCGGAAGTCCTTCGGGTTGGAGATGCCGGCCGGCTTCTCGATCTTTTCGAGTTCGCTGTTCAGCGAGGCGCGGTCGAAGGATTCGCCGGTATCCGGATCGCGGTATTCCTGATCCTGAATCCAGAAGTCCGCGTAGGTCACGTAACGGTCGAAGATGTTCTGGCCGTATTCCGAATACGATTCCAGATAGGCCTGCTGCAGTTCCTTGCCGATGAACTCGGCATAGCGCGGCGCCAGCCAGCCCTTCAGGTAGGACAGGTATTTCTCCTCGACCTCGGCCGGGAACTGCTCGCGTTCGATCTGGCGCTCCAGCACGTACAGCAGATGCACCGGATTGGCGGCAACCTCGGTGTGGTCGAAATTGAACACCTGCGACAGGATCTTGAACGCGAAGCGCGTCGAGATGCCGGCCATGCCCTCGTCGACGCCGGCGTAGTCGCGGTATTCCTGGATCGACTTGGCCTTCGGGTCGGTGTCCTTGAGGTTTTCGCCGTCATAGACGCGCATCTTCGAGAAGATACTGGAGTTTTCCGGTTCCTTCAGGCGTGACAGCACCGAGAACTGCGCCAGCATCTGCAGCGTGCCGGGCGCGCACGGGGCTTCGGACAGCGAGGAACTGATCAGCAGTTTCTCGTAGATGTGCACTTCATCGGAAACGCGCAGGCAGTACGGGACCTTGACGATGTAGACGCGATCGAGGAAGGCCTCGTTGTTGCGGTTGTTGCGAAACGCCATCCATTCGGATTCGTTCGAGTGTGCGAGGATGATGCCGTCGAACGGAATCGCCGACAGGCCTTCCGTACCGTTGTAGTTGCCTTCCTGCGTGGCGGTCAGCAGCGGGTGCAGCACCTTGATCGGTGCCTTGAACATCTCGACGAATTCCAGCAGGCCCTGGTTCGCGAGGCACAGGCCGCCCGAGAATGCATACGCATCCGGATCGTTCTGCGCGTAATGTTCGAGCTTGCGGATGTCGACCTTGCCGACCAGCGAGGAAATGTCCTGGTTGTTCTCGTCACCGGGTTCGGTCTTGGCCACCGCGACCTGTTTCAGGATCGACGGATGCAGGCGCACGACCTTGAAGCGGGTGATGTCGCCGTTGAATTCCTTCAGGCGCTTGACGGCCCACGGGCTCATCAGGCCTTTCAGGTAACGGCGTGGAATGCCGAAATCGTCCTCGAGAATCCGGCCGTCCTCATCCGGATCGAACAGGTTCAGCGGGGATTCGTTGACCGGCGAACCCTGGATGGCATAGAACGGCACCTTTTCCATCAGGTGCTTGAGTTTCTCGGCCAGCGAGGATTTGCCGCCACCGACCGGGCCGAGCAGATAGAGGATCTGCTTGCGTTCTTCCAGACCCTGCGCGGAGTGGCGCAGATAGGAGACGATCTGGTCGATCGAATCCTCCATGCCGTAGAACTCCCGGAAGGCCGGGTACACCTTGATGACCTTGTTCTGGAAGATGCGCGACAGGCGCGGGTCGAGGCGCGTATCGATCAGTTCCGGCTCGCCGATCGCCATCAGCAGGCGTTCGGCAGGGGAGGCGTAGGCACTGGGGTCGCTGCGGCAGAGTTCCAGGTATTCCTGGAGGCTCAGCACCTCTTCCCGGCTTTCCTCGTATCGCGTGGCGTATCGTTCGAAGATGCTCATGGCCTAACCCTCTTCTGGCGCCGGAATGCACGATGATCTGTCCCGAAACTAGCAATAGCCGGACCAATTTCGGGGATTCCTGCAGGGGGGACCGCCGACCGGTGCAGGTCGCCGTCGACGGTGTGGGGTTCTGGCGCTGCCTGGCGCCGGATCTGCTGCCTCCGGTCCCGGGCCTGCCTCAGGGAGGACCGTGACGGCGGGTGGCGGTTCGGAGCGCTTGTAGCCGTTTTGTCATCCGTCCGCAGCATGGTCGCTGCCGGCGACGACATGCTGCCGAGCGTATGCCGCCGCTCCCGCCCGGCGTCGGGGGGCAGTCGTGAACGACTGTAGCAAGCCCGGCGCGTTCTGCTGCATCGCCGCAATCGAGCCGCCATGCAATGGCGTACTGCATCAATCTGGTTCATGCCATGGTGCAGAGTGCTACGCAATGGTGCGCGAGCGGTCCCGAATGTGCGTTGCAGTGGCGCAAGGCGCTGCAGCCGCCGTCCTTCCTGGTGCATCGATGCCTGTCGACAATGCCGGACTCGTACAGGCGCGAATCCCGTACACTGGCGGGTCCGCATGCTTCCCTCCGACCCC
>NZ_DAOLKE010000123.1:0-9821 GCF_035331805.1 Plasticicumulans sp.
GTATTCGGCCGCAAGCCGCGCCGCCTCGCTCGAACTCATGCCGTCGGCGATCGCGATCGCCACGCCCTTGAGCTGCAGCGCCTGGCCCTCGGGCACCAGCATGCCGTGGAAGTCCTCGTTGGCGGGCTTGGCGCCGCGTTCGGAATGCTGGCCGATACGCAGGCTCAGGACGGCAGGCGAGGTGCGGGCGGTCATGGTGGTCGGTTCGGGCGCTCGGCTGGAAGGGCGGCTTCGGACAAGCCGACGGGGCGTGCAGCGATGCCGCACACCCCGTCCTGGCTGCAGGTGAGCGGATCAGGTCACGTCGATCATCTGCACGCTGCCGTCCGGCATGATCTCGGCCATCTGGCCGCTCGGCTCGTCGAGGAACTGCACGAGGCCGAGCACGACCAGCGCGCTGGCGGCGATGACCATGAAGAAGGTCGACGGCGTCACGAAGGACAGCACGGTCAGGAACACGACGCTGCCGACGTTGCCGTAGGCACCGCTCATGCCGGCGATCTGGCCGGTCAGGCGACGCTTGATCAGCGGGATGATGCCGTAGACCGCGCCGCAACCGGCCTGCACGAAGAACGAGTTGATGACGGTCACCGTCACCGCCGCCCACAGCGGCATGCCGCCCATGAAGCTCATGCCGAAGTAGCCGAAGGTGATGCCGATCATGACGATGGTCATCGTGCGCTTGCGGCCGAAGCGGTCGGAGATCAGGCCGCCGGCCGGGCGCGCGAACAGGTTCATGATCGCGAAGCTCGAACCGACCAGACCGGCCTGGATCAGCGTCAGGTTGTACATGTCCTTGAAGTACAGCGGCAGCATCGACACCACGGCGATCTCGGAGCCGAAGGCGATCGCGTAGGCACCCGACAGGATCGCGACCTGCTTGAACTTGTAGCGGTGGATCTGCGGCACGACCTCACCGGCGAGGATGTTGCGGTTCACGTCAATCACCTGCCAGACGTTCCACGCGAACAGCGCGAGCAGCGCGACGTAGACGACGTTGGTCGTGGTCTGGTCGATCAGCTTGAAGCCGGCCGGCGACAGCTTCCAGGTCAGCACCAGCAGCGCCACGGTCATCGGCACGTACAGGAACACATACAGCCAGAAGTCGCTCTTGCTGGTGACTTCCATCGCGCCGAGCTTCTTCGGGCGGAAATAGGTCGAGCCTTTCGGGGTGTCGCTGGCCAGCGCGTAGAAGATCACCGAGTAGATGATCGAGATCACGCCGGTGACGCCGACCGCCCAGCGCCAGGCATCCGGGCCGCCGAACGCGTGTGCGAGCACCGGCAGGCTCAGTGCCGCTGCGGCCGAACCGAAGTTGCCCCAGCCGCCGTAGATGCCTTCGGCGAAGCCGACCTGCTTGGCCGGGAACCACTCCGAGATCAGGCGGATGCCGATCACGAAGCCGGCACCGACGCAGCCGAGCAGCAGGCGCGCCAGCGCCAGCTGCTCATAGCTGTTGGCGAGCGCGAAGAAGAAGCACAGGCCGCCGCAGACCGCGAGCAGCACCGAATACATGATGCGCGGGCCGAACTTGTCGACCAGCATGCCGATCAGGATGCGCACCGGGATGGTCAGCGCGACGTTCAGCGTCAGCAGCGCCTTCACCTGGCCGTCCGTGAGCTGGAATGTTTCGCGGATCGACGCGAGCAGCGGCGCGTGGTTGAACCACACCACGAAACTGATGAAAAACGCGATCCAGCTCAGGTGCAGGATGCGCACGTTGCCGCTGAACGACAGCAGCTTGATGTTCGACGATGCCATCGGTGAATCCTCTCGAAGAAAAGCGGTATCACCAATGGCAATTCGCAGGCCAACTTGAAAAAAGCCAGTCCGGCTGCGGGGTTCGGGAATTCAGGCACGGCACGCATATTGGCGTAATGCACAGCGGCAGTGCCGGTTTTTGCGCCAGCACGGTGCATTTGTGCCAAAGCAGGGCAAAAAAACGCTTCGCGACCGCACTTGATCGGTGCGAATCAGGGGTATGGCGTAATACCACCAAAGAGGTATTCCCAGCTAATTCAATATGGTTAGCGGTTTTTGCACTGAATCAAGGCGTGGGGCACGGTTTTGAACCGAACCGGTGCATTACCAGAATGCAATCCCACGGGCACCGAAAGGTTTCTTGCCTTCATCTTCCGAAAAAACAGTTACTTGTATCCATTAAATGAAAATGGCACGGCATATGCTTAACGGCGGCTCAGGCTAAGGCATTCACAGCCGCACGCCGAATCGGCTCTGCGTCAAAGATTCTTCCGCGAGGAAATGTTCATGAAAGAAAGACTGGTCCTGATCGGCAACGGCATGGCGGGCATGCGCACGATCGAGGAACTGCAGAAGGTCGCGCCGCAGATGTATGACATCACGGTGTTCGGCGCCGAGCCGCATGGCAATTACAACCGCATCATGCTGTCTCCGGTGCTCGCCGGCGAAAAGACCATTCCGGAAATCATGATCAATGATCTGGACTGGTACGAGCAGAATGGCGTCACGCTGCACGCCGGCAAGGACAAGGAAATCGTCGAGATCAACCGCGGCCGGCGCGAAGTGCGCGCTGCCGACGGCACGACGGTGAAATACGACCGCCTGCTGATCGCCACCGGTTCCAATCCGTTCATCCTGCCGCTGCCGGGCAATGACCTGCCGGGCGTCATCGGCTTCCGTGACATCAAGGATGTCGATGCGATGCTGCACGCCGCGAAGACCGGCAAGCACGCCGTCGTCATCGGTGGCGGCCTGCTCGGTCTCGAAGCCGCCAACGGCCTGATGAAGCAGGGCCTGCAGGTCACGGTCGTGCACGTGCTCGACACGCTGATGGAGCGCCAGCTCGACCCGTTCGCGGCCGACATGCTGCGCAAGACCCTGGAGGAGCGCGGCCTGCGCTTCCTGATGGGCGCGCACACCGCCGCGATCCTCGGTGACGACAAGGTCCGCGGCGTGCGCTTCAAGGACGGCCTCGAAGTGCCGGCCGACATCGTCGTCATGGCCGTCGGCATCCGCCCGAACATCGAGCTCGCGAAGAAGTCCGGCATCCACTGCGAGCGCGGCATCGTCGTCAACGACACGATGCAGACCTACGACCCGCGCGTGTACTCGGTCGGCGAATGCGTGCAGCACCGCGGCGTCTGCTACGGCCTGGTCGCGCCGCTGTGGGAGCAGGCCAAGGTCTGCGCCAGCCACCTCGCGCAGCACGGCGTCGGCCGCTACGAGGGCTCGGTGACGAGCACCAAGCTCAAGGTCACCGGCATCGACCTGTTCTCGGCCGGCAACTTCAACGGTGGCCCGGACTGCGAGGAACTCGTCCTGCGCGACCCGGCCCGCGGCGTCTACAAGAAGCTGGTCGTCAAGGACAACCGCGTGCAGGGCGCCGTGCTCTACGGCGATACCGTCGACGGCACCTGGTACTTCCAGCTGCTGCGCGAGAACACCGACATCACCGCCTTCCGCGAGACCGTGCTGTTCGGTCACGCGCACATGGCCGATGCCGGCCGCGAAGGCCACAGCGTCATGTCGATGTCCGACGACGCCGAGATCTGCGGCTGCAACGGCGTCTGCAAGGGCACGATCGTCAAGGCGATCACCGAGAAGAAGCTGTTCACGGTCGATGACGTGCGCGCCCACACCAAGGCCTCGGCCTCGTGCGGTTCGTGCACCGGTCTGGTCGAGCAGATCCTCGCGGCCACCGTCGGCAACTACGACGCGACGCCGAAGGAAAAGCCGATGTGCAAGTGCACGGATCACCCGCACGACGTCGTGCGCAAGGCGATCCGCGACGAGCACCTGACCTCGCTCGAATCCGTGTTCAAGGTGCTGAACTGGAAGACCGCCAACGGCTGCGCGTCCTGCCGCCCGGCGCTGAATTACTACCTGATCTCGACCTGGCCGGCCGAGGCGAAGGACGACTACCAGTCGCGCTTCATCAACGAGCGCGTGCACGCCAACATCCAGAAGGACGGCACCTACTCGGTCGTGCCGCGCATGTGGGGCGGCCTGACCAACGCCAGGGAACTGCGCGCGATTGCCGATGCCGCCGACAAGTACAACGTGCGCACGGTCAAGGTCACCGGTGGCCAGCGCATCGACCTGTTCGGCATCCGCAAGGAAGATCTGCCGAAGATCTGGGCCGATCTCAACGCCGCCGGCATGGTCTCGGGTCACGCTTACGGCAAGAGCCTGCGCACCGTGAAGACCTGCGTCGGTTCCGACTGGTGCCGCTTCGGCACGCAGGATTCGACCGGGCTCGGCGTCAAGATCGAGCAGATGACCTGGGGCTCGTGGACGCCGCACAAGTTCAAGATGGCCGTCTCCGGCTGCCCGCGCAACTGCGCCGAGGCGACGATCAAGGACTTCGGCGTGGTCTGCGTCGACTCCGGCTACGAGGCCCACGTCGGCGGCAACGGCGGCATCCACGTGCGCGGCACCGATCTGCTCTGCAAGCTCGAAACCGAGGAGCAGGTGCTCGAATACTGCGGCGCCTTCATGCAGCTGTACCGCGAGGAAGGCCGCTATCTGGAGCGCACCGCGCCGTGGATCGAGCGCGTCGGCCTCGAATACGTGAAGGCCAAGATCGTCGAGGACGAGGAAGGCCGCAAGGCGCTGTACGCGCGCTTCCTGGAATCCCAGAAGTACGCGCAGACCGATCCGTGGGCGGAGCGCGCCAGCGCCGGCGTCGATGCGCACGAGTACGCGCCGGTCGCGACGATCGGCTGATCGTCGGCCGATCCGCTTCGTAAGATAAATTTTTATACCATCATCAATACTGAAAGCCGGGTCACTCCGGGTGCATGGATCCACATCAGCACCCGGGATGACCACGGTCCGGAGCAGAGTCCCCATGAGCGACTGGCACGACATCGGTACCGTCGAAGACATTCCGCGCCTCGGTGCGCGCGTGGTGCAGAGCCCGCAGGGCAACATCGCCGTGTTCCGCACGGCCGAGGATGAAATCTTCGCGCTGCGCGACCGCTGCCCGCACAAGGCCGGTCCGCTGTCGCAGGGCATCGTGCACGGCAAGCGCGTGACCTGCCCGCTGCACAGCTGGACGCTGGAGCTCGGCACCGGCGAGGCGATCGCGCCCGACGTCGGCTGCGCGGCCCGCTTCCCGGTGAAGGTGGAGGGCGGTCGCATCCTGCTGCAGGTCAGCGCCGTCGCCGCCGTGTCCGATCACAGCGCGGGCACGCTGGCCTGAAAGCCCGCGGGGCGGCGTTGTCCGCCGTCCCGCGCTGATCCTCACCGCCGGGACCGCGCGTCCCGGCACGCATCAAGGGTTGTGCACGCGCTGGCGTGCGTGACCGGCGCCCGTTCCCGTCACGGCGATCGTTCCAGGAGATTCCCGCATGCCTGCCGAGGCCCCCGAAGTCCGCACGACCTGTCCTTATTGCGGTGTCGGCTGCGGCGTCATCGCCTACCGCACGGATGACGGCACGATCGCCGTGCGCGGCGACGAGCAGCATCCGGCCAACTTCGGACGGCTTTGCTCGAAGGGTTCGGCGCTGGCCGAAACGCTCGCGCTCGAAGACCGTCTGCTGCATCCGGAAATCGACGGCCAGCGGGTCGGATGGGATGCGGCGCTCGATGCGGTCGCCGAGGGCTTCCGGCGCACGATCGCCGAGCACGGCCCGGATGCCGTGGCGCTGTACGTCTCCGGCCAGCTGCTGACCGAGGACTACTACGTCGCCAACAAGCTGATGAAGGGCTGCATCGGCACCTCGAACATCGACACCAATTCGCGGCTGTGCATGTCCTCGTCGGTCGCCGGCCACAAGCGCGCGTTCGGCACCGACACCGTGCCCGGCACCTACGAGGATCTCGAACAGGCCGACCTGCTGATCCTCGTCGGCTCGAACCTCGCCTGGTGTCACCCGGTGCTGTACCAGCGCATCCTCGCCGCCCGCCAGGCGCGCGGCGGCAAGCCGAAGCTGATCGTCATCGACCCGCGCCGCACCGCGAGCTGCGATCAGGCCGAGCAGCATCTGGCGATCGCGCCGAACACCGACACCGTGCTGTTCAACGGCCTGCTCGTGCACCTGCACCGGCAGGATGCCGTCGATCTCGACTACCTCGATGCGCACACCGACGGTTATCTGGCGGCGCTGCGCGCAGCGCGCGAGATTGCCCCGTCGATCCCCGAGGTCGCGCGCCGCTGCGGTCTCGACGAGGAGGCGGTCGCGAACTTCTACGGCGATTTCACGCGCACGAAGAAGGTCGTCACCGTCTATTCGCAGGGCGTCAACCAGTCGGCGCACGGCACCGACAAGGTCAACGCCATCATCAACTGCCATCTGGCGACCGGACGCATCGGCAAGCCCGGCTGCGGTCCGTTCTCGGTCACCGGCCAGCCGAACGCGATGGGCGGACGCGAGGTCGGCGGCCTCGCCAACCAGCTCGCCGCGCACATGGACTTCGCTCCGGCCGATGTCGAGCGCGTCGCCCGCTTCTGGCAGGCGCCGAACATCGCGCGCGGCCCGGGCCTGAAGGCGGTCGAGCTGTTCCGCGCCGTCGCCGAGGGCAGGATCAAGGCGATCTGGATCATGGGCACGAATCCGGTGGTCAGCCTGCCGGAGGCCGATGCGGTGCGCGAGGCGCTGATGAACTGCCCGCTGGTCGTCGTCTCCGATGCCGTGCGCATCACCGACACCACGGCCTGCGCCGACATCCTGCTGCCGGCCGCGACCTGGGGCGAGAAGGACGGCACGGTCACCAATTCCGAACGCCGCATCTCGCGCCAGCGCGCCTTCCTGGATCTGCCCGGCGAAGCGCGCCCCGACTGGTGGGCGCTTGCCGAAGTCGGCCGCCGGCTCGGATTCACGGCGAATCTCGATTTCGCCGGTCCGGCCGCGGTGTTCCGCGAGTTCGCGGCGCTGTCCGGCTACGAGAACGCCGCCTGGGGCGGCGAGGGCGACAGCCGGCGCGATTTCGACATCTCGGCCCTGGCCGGCGTCGCCGATGCCGACTACGACGCGATCGAACCGTTCCGCTGGCCGCGCCCGGCCGCCGGCGACGGCGCCGAGCGCTTCTTCGCAACCGGCGGCTATTACACGCCCGATCGCCGGGCACGCATGATCGCGGTCGGCGAGCGGGCGTCGGTGAACGCTCCGGACGAAACCTTTCCGCTGGTGCTCAACACCGGTCGCGTGCGCGATCACTGGCACACGATGACGCGCACGGCCAAGACCGCACGTCTGTCGGCGCACATCCCGGAACCGTATGCCGAAATCCACCCGGTCGATGCCGCCGTGCTCGGCATCCGCGACGAGGCACTGGTGCGCGTCGTCAGCCGCTGGGGCGAGGTGATCGTGCGCGCCAAGCTCGCACGCGAGCAGCGCCCGGGCTCGGTGTTCGTGCCGATGCACTGGTGCACGCCGTACGCGAGTCGCGGGCGCATCGATGCCGTCGTCAATCCGGCCACCGATCCGTTCTCCGGCCAGCCCGAATCCAAGCACACGCCGGTGCGCGTGATGGCGTACAAGCCGGCCTGGCACGGCTTCGTGCTGTCGCGCGACCCGCTGACGCTGCCCGACGATCTCGACTACGTCGTGCGCGTGCGCGGGGATGGACTCTGGCGCTACGAGATCGCTTCGGAACAGCCGGTCGCCGACTGGAGCGCCTGGGCGCACGAACTGCTGCACGAGCCGCCGGGCGAGGGCTGGATCGAGTTCGAGGACCGCTCGCTCGGCCGTTACCGCGGTGCGGCGATGCACGACGGCCGTCTGGTCGCCTGCGCCTTCGTCTCGCCCGGCCACGAACTGCCGCCGCGCGACTGGCTGGCCGGCCTGTTCGAGCGCCCGGAACTCGCCGCCCCGGAGCGCGCGAGCCTGCTCGCCGGCCGCCCCGGCAAGGGCCAGCCCGATGTCGGGCGCATCGTCTGCGCCTGCTTCCGCGTCGGCGTCAACACGCTGCTGTCGGCGATCCGCGAGCGCAAGCTGACGACACCGGAAGCGATCGGTGCCGCGCTGCGTGCCGGCACCAACTGTGGTTCCTGCGTGCCCGAGATCCGCAAGCTGATCGCCGACAACGCCTCCTGAGCAGCCTGGCCCGGGATTTCCCATGCTTGCCTCATGGGAAATGACGCTGCTATACCTCCTCTGCCTTCACGAACGATGAGGGTGGCCGGCCGATGCCTTTACCGGCACCGGCCGGCGAACATAAATCAGGCAGAGGAGAGACTTCATGCACAAGCGCATCACGCGCGCAGCATTCGCCGCGGCCCTCGCGCTCGCCGTCCAGATCGCCGGGGCCGCCGAGTTCGGCACCGCCGACGAGGCGAAGGCGATGCTCGAAAAGGCCGTGGCCGCCCTGAAGGCCGACAAGGCCGCCGCCCTGTCGCAGTTCGCCAAAGGGGAGGGCGGCTTCAAGGATCGTGACCTGTATCCGTTCTGCGGCGGTCCGGACGGCAACTTCACCGCACATCCGACCTTGACCGGCAAGAGCCTGCGTGACCTGAAGGACAAGTCCGGCAAGCCGCTCGGCGAGGAAATCTACTCGACGGCCCAGGAAGGCCGGATCAGCGAAGTCAACTACATGTGGCCGCGTACCGGCGGCACCGATCCCGTGCAGAAGGTCAGTTACGTGACCAGGGTCGGCGATCAGGTCTGCGCGGTCGGATATTACAAGTGATGCCTTGGGCATGAGCCGCCGTCTGCAATGCGCAGACGGGCGGACGAAACCCGACAAGGCGCCAAACGGCGCCTTGTTTCTTTATAATCATATAATTTTTTATACCATCATATTTTATACTGACCAAAAATCCGATTTTGTTCCTTCCACTACACCCATCAATATTCCGGCAATTCCAGAGAAGCAAACAGCTCATCCAGCGCCTCCTGGGATTCGGAAGCTTCGGCGGTCTGCACGACCTGCGCCGTCAGATGCGGTGCAAACAGCTGGATGAAGTCGTACTGGAACTGGCGCAGGAAGGTGCCGCGCCGGAAACCGATCTTGGTCGTGTTGGGCGCAAACAGATGGCTGGCATCGAGCGCGACCAGATCCCGGTCAGCTTCGGCATCCCAGGCCATGCGCGCAATGATGCCGACGCCAAGGCCGATGCGGACATACGTCTTGATCACATCGGCATCGGTGGCCGTGAACGCGACTTCCGGATGCAGGCGCGCGGCCTTGAACGCCTCGTCGAGCTGCGAGCGGCCGGTGAATCCGAACACGTAGGTCACCAGCGGATGCCGGGCGAGGGCCTCGATCGTCAATGGCGTCGATCCGGTCAGCGGATGGCCTTGCGGCACCAGCGCACAGCGGTTCCAGAGGTAACAGGGCATCATCACCAGATCATGGAATTCCTCGATCGCCTCGGTCGCAATCGCAAAATCGACGGCTCCGGAGGCGGCCATCTCGGCAATCTGGGTCGGCGAGCCCTGATGCAGCTGCAGCACGACTTCCGGGTAACGGGCCCGGAAGGTCTTGATGATCGGCGGCAGCGCATAACGGGCCTGGGTATGCGTGGTCGCGATCGACAGTGTGCCACGGGCATCGTCGCGGAATTCCTCGGCGAGGATCTGGATGTTGCGGACTTCGCGCAGGATCGCCTCGGCGCGGGCGATGATGTGCCGGCCGACCGGGGTGATGTGGGTCAGGTGCTTGCCGTTGCGGTTGAACAGCTCGACCCCGAGTTCGTCCTCGAGCAGTCGCACCTGCTTGGACACCCCGGGCTGCGACGTGAACAGACTCTCGGCTGCGGCAGAGATGTTGAGCTGATTCTTGGCGATTGCGCACAGATAGCGCAGCTGCTGCAGTTTCACTGACCCGACCTCATCGGCATCGCATATTCCGGAGAAGCATAACGCAGAGCGGATGAGTTCGCGTTCCGGCTGGAT
>NZ_DAOLKE010000124.1:0-2583 GCF_035331805.1 Plasticicumulans sp.
GCCGGCGGGCAGCGCGGCGAGCAGGGCGGTCGCGAGGGCGAGGCGGCGCAACGCGGCGGCGGTCATGGCGGCGGCGCGGCTCAGTAGGCGATCTCGACGCGACGGTTCTGCGCGTAGGCGCTCTCGTCGTGGCCGCCGACGGCCGGGCGCTCCTCGCCGTAGCTGACCGTGCGCATCTGGTTCGGCTGCACGCCGAGCGCTTCCATGGCGCGACGCACCGCGACGCTGCGCCGCTCGCCGAGGGCGATGTTGTATTCGCGGCTGCCGCGCTCGTCGGCGTGGCCTTCGAGGATCGCCACCGAGCCCGGCGTCTGCTGCAGGTACTGCGCGTGCGCCTGGATGATCGGCCGCGAGTCGGCGCGGATGTCGGCGCTGTCGTAGTCGAAGTACACGACGCGCTGCTCCTGCGTGGCACCGGGGCCGCCGACGTAGCCGCCGGCCGGGCCGCCGCTGCCATAGGCACCGCCGCTGCCGTACTGGCCGCCGGCACTGGCGCCGTAGGCTCCGGTGCCGCTGCCGCCGCTGCCGCTGGAACCATCGCCGGAGGTGCTGCCGGTCGAGGAGCAGGCGGCAAGCGTTGCCAGCGTGGCGGCGGCGAGCACGGTCTTCAGCGTCTGCAGGGAGCGGTTCTTCGGGGTCGGGATGCGCTCGGCGTTCATGTTCGGATCGGATTCCTGTGCGGGTTCTTCGGGATCGGGGCGGATCGGAGGGCTGCGGTTCAGCGGCCGTACGGCGACCACGCGGGTTCGCGGACTTCGCCGTCGGTCGACAGCAGCGTCTGCCTGACGCGGCCGTCGGTGGACACGGCCGCGAGCACGCCGCGCCCGCCCTGCTGCGTGGCGTAGAGGATCATGCCGCCGTTCGGCGCGAAGCTCGGTGATTCGTCCATGCCGCCGTCGGTCAGCAGGCGGGTGTTGCGGCCGCTCGCGTCCATGACGGCGATGTGGAAGCGTCCGCCGCTGCGCGTGACGTAGGCGATGCTCTTGCCGTCCGGCGAGAAGGTCGGCCGCGAGTTGTAGTCGCCGGAGAAGGTCAGGCGCTCGGCGCCGCCGCCGCCCGCCGGCATCCGGTAGAGCTGCGGACCGCCGCCGCGATCGGACGTGAACACGATTGAGCCGCCGTCCGGCGACCACGTGGCCTCGGTGTCGATCGCCGAGGTGCTGGTCAGGCGCTGCGTCTGGCGCGAGGCGAGGTCGTAGCGGTAGATCTCGGGGTTGCCGTCCTTCGACAGCGTGAACGCGAGCTGGCTGCCGTCCGGCGACCAGGCCGGCGCACCGTTGATGCCGGGCGAGGCCGAGATGGTCTGGCGAGCGCCGGTGAAGACGTTCTGCACGACGATCTGCGCGGCGCGGTTCTCGAAGCTGACGTAGGCGAGCTTGCTGCCGTCCGGCGACCAGGCCGGCGACATCACCGGCAGCGGCGAGCGCAGCACGACCTGCGGGTTGTAGCCGTCGGAATCGGCGACCACCAGCGTGTAGCTGCTGGTGCCGCGCGCGGTGACGTAGGCGATGCGCGTGTTGAACGCGCCCTTCTCGCCGGTGAGCTTCTCGTAGATCAGGTCAGCGATGTGGTGCGCGACGCGCCGCAGGTCGCCGCTGCGTACGTCGAAGCTGCTGCCGAGCAGCTGCGAGCCCTGATAGACATCGGCGAGCTGGAACTGCACGGCGTAGCCGGCCCCGCCGGCGCGCACCTGACCGACCGCGAGGTGCGGCACGCCGATCGAGCGGAAGCTCGCGTAGTTGACCTGCGACAGCTCGGTCGGGCGGTCGGCGTACTGGCTCGATGCGAGCGGCGAGAAGCGGCCGCTGCGCTTGAGATCGGCCGTGATGATCGCGGCAATGTCGGCCGGCAGCCCGGCGTTGCCGCCGAACGGCGCAATCGCAATGGGCAGGGCCCCTTCGACACCCTTGACGATCTCGATGGTCAGTTCGGCGCGGGCCGTGGTCACGGCGGCCAGCGTCAGCAACAGCGCGGCAAAGGCACGCGCGCGCGTCGGGAGAGTCTTGAGCACCCTGCGCTTCCTCACTCGGCAACCTTGAACTTGAACACGAAGCTTTCCTGCTGCAGCCGCTCGGCCAGCACGGGATCGCGTGGCAGCGGCAGCGGCGAGGCGCGCTTCAGTGCGGCGAGTGCGGCGCCGTCGCAGACGGCATTGCCGCTGCTGCGCCGCACGCTGGCCGAGACGACCTCGCCGCCCGGCGACAGCTTAATCGAAATGTCCGCGACCCCGCCCTCGGGGCAGGCCGGCGGCGGCTGGTAGCGCGGCTCGACGTGGTTGACCAGCAGGCTCTGGTAGGCACTGAGTGCTGCGGCCGTGACCTGCTGCTGCGCGGCGCGCTCCTTGGCTTCGCGTGCGAGCAGGTCGGCGAGATCCTTCCGCGCTGCCGCGGCCTTGGCTTCGGCATCCGCCCTGGCCTTGGCCTCGGCTTCGGCTTTGGCCTTCGCGTCGGCCTTGGCCTTCGCATCGGCGTCGGCTCTGGCCTTGGCATCGGCTTCCGCCCTGGCGGCCTTGGCCTTCGCATCGGCATCGGCTTTGGCCTTGGCGTCGGCTTCCGCCCTGGCGGCCCTGGCCTTCGCATCGGC
>NZ_DAOLKE010000124.1:2683-9600 GCF_035331805.1 Plasticicumulans sp.
TGGCCTTGGCGTCGGCTTCCGCCCTGGCGGCCCTGGCCTTCGCATCGGCATCGGCTTTGGCCTTTGCATCGGCGTCGGCCTTCGCCCTGGCGGCTGCGGCCGCCTTCTTCGCCGCTTCGGCTTTCTCCCGGGCCTCGTCTTCGGCCTTCTCGCGGGCCTCGGCCTCAGCCGCTAGCTTTTTTTTTTCGGCCTCGGCCTTTCTCGCGGCCTCGGCGCGCGCTCTGGCTTCGGCTTCGGCTTTGGCCTTCGCATCGGCGGCACGCTTTTCCTCGGCCTCGCGGCGTTCCTCGGCGACGCGGGCGGCTCTGGCGTCGGCGTCGGCCTTGGCGCGGGCTTCCTGCGCCTTGCGTTCGGCCTCCTGCTGCTGCTGGGCGAGCTGCGCGAGGCGCTGCTTCGTCTCGGCTTCGGCGCGACGCGCGGCATCCTCCTGCCGGCGCTGCTCGGCCTCGGCCCGGCGTGTGGCTTCCTCCTGCCGGCGCTGCTCGGCTTCGGCACGACGGGCGGCTTCCTCCTGGCGGGCCTGCAGATCCTTCAGCCGCTGTTCCTCGCGGGCGCGCCGCTCCTCGGCGGCGCGTGCCTGCTGGTCGAGCTGGTGCTGGCGCGCGGCCTCGGCCTCGCGCTTCTGGCGCTCGGCGGCTTCGAGGCGCTGGACCTCGGCAGCGACCTTCGCCTCATCGACGACGGTGGCCTGGATGATCTCGCCCGACTCCGGCGGCTTCGGCGCAGCCGGGGGCGGCGGCATCACATGCGGGCTCAGCGTCAGCAGCGCCAGTGCCAGCAGCGAGCCGTGCAGCGCCACCGACAGCACGAGCGAGCGCACCCGGCCGGCCTGGCGGGGCGAGCGGTGGCGCGGTTTCGGGCTCACGAGATCAGGACCCATGTCGTGCTCAGGCACCGTCGGGCAGGTCCATCGACAGGCCGACCTTGGCGGCCCCGGCCTGGGTCAGCAGGTGCATGGCTGCGACCACCTTGCCGTATTCGACGCCCTTGTCGCCCTTGACCAGCACGACGGTCTTCGGCTCGCGCTGCAGCACGGCACGGGCACGGATCAGCAGATCCTCGGTGCTCAGCGCGAGCTTCGGGTCGTCGGCGCGGTTCAGGTACAGATGCCCCTCGCGATCGACGGTCAGCACCATCGGCTCCTGCTCCTGCTGCGGCAGGGCTTCGGCGACGCCCTTCGGCAGGTCGACCTCGACGCCCTGGTTCAGCAGCGGCGCCGTGACCATGAAGATGATCAGCAGCACCAGCATCACGTCGATCAGCGGCACGACGTTGATCTCGCTGACCGATTTCTTGCGCGAGCTACGCCGGGCCATGGACTTCGGCCTGCGGCTGGCGCGGGCGCAGGCTGTGCGCCTGACGCTGCAGGATGTTCGAGAACTCCTCGGCGAAGGTGTCGTAGCGGTTGACGAGGCGATCGACCTCGGTCGAGTAGCGGTTGTACGCGATCACCGCCGGAATCGCCGCGAACAGGCCGATCGCGGTCGCGATCAGCGCCTCGGCGATGCCGGGCGCGACCTGCTGCAGCGTCGCGGTCTTGGCGGCACCAAGCCCCATGAAGGCATTCATGATGCCCCAGACCGTGCCGAACAGGCCGATGTACGGGCTGACCGAGGCCGCGGTCGCGAGCACCGGCAGCTGCAGTTCGAGCTCGTCGGTCTCGCGCGACAGCGCCGCGCGCATCGCGCGCTGGCTGCCGGCGACCACGGATTCCGGATCGACGCCGGTCTGCGCGCGCAGGCGCAGGAACTCCTGGAAACCGGCGAGGAACACGGCTTCGAGGCCCTCGGCCTCGTCCTCGCGGCGGCTGACGCGCGTGTACAGCGCGGCGAGGTCGACGCCGGACCAGAAGTCGTCCTCGAAGGTGTCGGCCTGACGGCGGGCGTGGCTGAGCGCGATGCGCTTGCGGAAGATCACCGTCCATGAGGCCAGCGAGATCAGCAGCAGCAGCAGCATCACCAGCTGCACCACCCAGCTCGCCTGCAGGATCAGGTGTGTGAAGGACATCTCGGCGGTCAACGCAACCTACTCCGGAACGGCGCGTGTCGGGACGGCGGCGCGACCGGCTCCGCGCCGGACAATGCGGCCGGCCCGCCGGGGAAGTTCCGGGGCGGGCATCCGATGCACGGGGGGAAGGGCGCGGCGCACCGGACTACCGGCACGCTTGAATGCGGTGCAGCATTGTATCAGCACGATGCGACGGCAGAACGGCGCCGGCGGCGTAAAGTTCCGCGGCCCGCTGTCGCAGCCGCACACCTCCCGTCCCGCTGCATGAGCGAATCCCGATGATCAGTCCCTTCCTGCGCGGCGCGCGCTGCCTGCTGACCGGCCTGAGCCTGCTCGGCCACGAGCGGTTGCGCAGCTTCGTGCTGCTGCCGCTCGTGATCAACCTGCTGCTGTTCGGCGGCGGCCTGTGGTGGGGCGGCAGCGAGCTGTCGGCCTGGCTCGATGCGCAGATCGCGAAGCTGCCCGACTGGCTGCACTGGCTGCACTGGCTGCTGGTGCCGCTGCTCGTCGCCGCGGCGGCGCTGGTGACCTTCTATGGATTCAGCATCGTCGCCAATCTGGTCGGCGCACCGTTCAACGGCTGGCTGGCCGAGCGCGCCGAGGCGCTGTTCGATCCCGCGGCGCAGGTGCCGGAACGGCCGCTGTGGCAGGAGGTGACGATTGCGTTTGCCAGCGCGCTGCGCGCGACGCTGTACTTCCTGCTGCGCGCGATCCCGCTGCTGCTGCTGTTCTTCATCCCGGTCGTCAACATCGCCGCACCTTTCATCTGGGCGGCGTTCGGCGCGTGGATGCTGGCGCTGCAGTACCTCGACTACCCGCTCGGCAACCACGGCATCGATTTCAGCGAACAGCGCCGCGCGCATCGCGCCGACCGCGCCCGCACCTTCGGCTTCGGCTGCGCGGTGCTGCTGCTGACGCTGGTGCCGGTGCTGAACTTCGTCGCGATGCCGGCAGCGGTGATCGGGGCGACGGCGCTGGCGGTCGAGCGCCGGCGCACGGCAGGCGTCGCCGCGCTTCGCTGAAGCTCAGGCCGCCGGCGCGCTCGACGCGCGGTTGAGCAGCAGCTGGCGGATGTCGGCCGAAGGCAGCGGCTTGCCGAACAGCCAGCCCTGACCGTGCTGCGCGCCGAGGCCGGCGAGATAGGTCTGCTGCTCGGGGGTCTCGACGCCTTCGCAGATGACTTCGAGGCCGAGCGCGCCGGCCATCGCGACGATTGCGGCGCTGAGTCCGGCGCTCTCGGAGTCTTCGGGCAGGCCCTTGACGAAGGCGCGGTCGATCTTGACCAGATGCACCGGGAAGCGGCTCAGGTAGCTCAGCGACGAATAGCCGGTGCCGAAGTCGTCGATCGCGATGCGCACGCCCTGCTCGGCGAGTTCGCGCATGACCTCGATCGAGGTGCCGTCGTCGCCGAGGAACAGCCGCTCGGTCAGCTCCAGCACGATCGCATCGCCCGGCAGCTCGTGGTTCTGCAGGATCGTCTGCACGCGGTCGACGAAGCGGTAGTCGTGGAACTGGCGCGACGAGACGTTGATGGCCATGTGCAGCGGCAGGTTCAGCATCTCGCGCCAGGCCGCCAGTTCACGGCAGGCCTGTTCGAGCACCCATTCGCCGATCGGCACGATCAGGCTGGTTTCCTCGGCGAGCTGGATGAAGCGATCCGGCGACACCGGGCCGAGCACCGGGCTGTTCCAGCGCAGCAGCGCCTCGGCGCCGATCGGCCGGCCGCTGGCGAGATCGACGACCGGCTGGTACGCGAGCGAGAACTCGTTGCGCTCCAGCGCCCCGCGCAGCAGGTTGTCGAGCTGCGCGGTCTCCAGCGCGCGCCGGCGCATGCTCTCGTCGTAGAAGCGGCAGGTGCTGCCGCCCTCGGCCTTGGCGTGGCTGCGCGCGGTGTCGGCGCAGCGCAGCAGCGTGTCGGCATCGCGGCCGTCGAGCGGCGCCAGCGCGCCGCCGACCGTGATCGAGGTGTGCACCTGCTGGCCCTGGATGTCGATCGCCGACGTGAAGGCCTTGACCAGCTCCTTCGCGAAGCGGCGCACGGCACCCACGTCGCTGCGCCGTGCCAGCAGCAGCAGGAACTCGTCGCCGCCGAAGCGCGCGACCATGTCGTGGCGGCCGATGCGTTCGAGCAGGCGCATGCCGATCGCCACCAGCAGGCGGTCGCCGAAGCTGTGGCCGTAGCTGTCGTTGACGCGCTTGAGGCCCTGCACGTCGACGAACAGCAGCGCCGAGATCGCGCCGTCGGCCCGGTCGGAGCGGTCGATCTCGGCGGTGAGGCGCTCCATCGCCAGCAGCCGGTTCGGCAGGCCGGTCAGTTCGTCGTAGCGCGCCTGACGCAGGAGCTTCGCCTCGAACTGCTTGCGCTCGCTGACATCCTCCTTGACCACGACGAAGTGCGTCAGCTCGCCCTGCAGATCGCGCACCGGCGCGATCTGCGTGCGCTCCCAGTACGGATCGTCGCGGCGCGTGCGCGATTCGCTCTCGCGCTGCCAGATCTTGCCGGCCGACAGGTCGGCCCACATCTGCGCGCGCTCGTCGGCATCGAGCCGGTCGGTCGGCAGCGTGCCGACGCGCTTGCCGAGGATCTCGCTGACCGGATAGCCGGTCACGGTCTCGAAGCGCGGATTGGCGTATTCGACGCAGCCGCTGGCATCGGCGATCAGCACGATGGCCGGGCTCTGCTCGATCGCGTGCGACAGCGTCACCAGCCGCTCGGAGGTCTGCTGCTGGCCGACGGTGCGTTCGGCGATGCCGTGCGCGACCTGCTCGCGCAGCCGCGCGAGCTGCGACTGGCGATGCGCCAGCGTGCCGGCGAGCAGCAGCCCGGCGAGGCCGGCGAGGGCGAGCGCGATCAGGGCGCGCAGGTCGGCGTTGTGGTCCGGGTCGGGCTGGCGGCTGGCGGCGTCGGCGGTATCGGCCACCTTGCCGATGCGCGCGGCGGTGGCGTCGAGCCGCGGTACGAAGCGTCCGGCGAGCAGCGGCGCATCGAGCTGCGGCAGCTTCACGAGCGGTGCGAGTTCATCGGCGAGTCCGCGCGCCTCGCCCCAGGCGGCGGCGTCCGGCAGCGCCAGCAGCTGGCTCGCCGCCGGGGTGCTGGCGCCGGCCTCGGTGAGCACGGCCGCGAGCTGCGCGTGAGCCTCGCGCAGCGCGACCGGTGCCTCGCCGGTCTGCAGCCGGCCGATCGTCAGCGCGACGCGCAGCAGCGCGCGCTCGGTCGTGCTCGCCAGTGCGTGTGCGGCGTTCGGCGTATCGGGGGGCGGGGCGTTCAGTCGTTCGCGCAGGCGCAGGCCGGCGACGCCGAGGCTGGCGACGATGGCGAGCACCAGCAGCGCAAGCAGCAGTTGCGGCAGGGCGGAGGCGACCTTGGACTTCATGAGCACGTCTCCCGACTGCCGCCGGCCCGGCGGCTCCTTTATGTGAAGGAGGTGATGGGCGAACGGCCATTATCCATAAGGAAAATGGGCGGGACAGCGACGAATGAGTCTGTAACGACCTCGATCAATGCTGCTTTGCGGAAGATGCCGCACCGGTCGGCCGGGTCGGGGAGACGGGGCCGGCCGGTGCGGGGGAGCGGCTCAGGCGCCGAGCGTCTCCAGACAGCCGGCGAGGATGTCCAGGCCCTCGTCGACGATCGCCGGTTCGGCGGTCAGCGGCACGAGGATGCGGATGACGTTGCCGTAGACGCCGCAGGCCAGCAGGATCAGCCCGCGCTCGGCGGCGAGCGCCGTCAGCGCCTTCGTCAGCTCGGCGGCCGGGCGCGCCGGATCGGCGTCGGTGCAGAGTTCGAAGGCGACCATCGGCCCGAGGCCGCGCACCTCGGCGATGCTCGCGAAGCGCGTCTTCAGCGCTTCGAGCCGGGCGCGCAGGTGCTCGCCGAGCTGGCGGGCGCGATCGAGCAGGTGCTCGTCGGCGAATACGTCGAGCACCGCGCGCGCCGCGGCGCAGGCTACCGGGTTGCCGGCGTAGGTGCCGCCGAGGCCGCCGGGGTTCGGCGCGTCCATGACCTCGGGCCGGCCGATGACGGCCGCGACCGGATAACCGCCGCCGATCGACTTGGCCATCGTGATCAGGTCGGGCACGACGCCGCCCGACTGCTCGATCGCGAGCCAGGTGCCGGTGCGCCCGGCGCCGGTCTGGATCTCGTCGACGATCAGCAGGATGCCGTGTGCATCGCAGAGCGCGCGCAGCTTCTGCAGGAAGGCCGGCGGCGCGATGTAGAAGCCGCCTTCGCCCTGCACCGGTTCGAGGATGATCGCGGCGACCGTCTGCGGATCGACGTCGTACTTGAAGAGCTTCTCGACCGAGGCGAGCGCGTCGTCGATCGACACACCGTGCAGCGGGCACGGGTAGGCGGCGTGATAGAGGCCGCCCGGGAACGGTCCGAAGCCGGCCTTGTACGGCGCGACCTTGCCGGTCAGGCCCATGCCGAGCAGCGTGCGGCCGTGGAAGCCGCCGCCGAAGGCGATCACCGCCGGACGCTTCGTGTACGCCCGCGCGATCTTGACGGCGTTCTCGACCGCCTCGGCACCGGTGCTGACCAGGAAGCTCTTGGCCCCGGGAATCGTCGACAGCGCGTTCAGCCGCTCGCAGACCGTCACGTAGTCCTCGTAGGCGGTGACCATGAAGCAGGTGTGTGCGAGCTTTTCGGCCTGTTCCTGCACCGCGGCGACCACGCGCGGGTGGTTGTGGCCGACGTTGAGCACGGCGATGCCACCGCCGAAGTCGATGTAGCGGCGGCCCTCGACGTCCCAGACCTCGGCATTGCGCGCGCGCTCGATGAAGATCGGGAAGGCCTGACCGACACCGCGCGGCAGCGCGGCATTGCGGCGAAGCATCAGGTCGGCGTTGGTGCTCATGCGGATCATCACTCTCGCTGGGCCGCTCGTGGCGGCGGAAGGACGGCGGACGCG
>NZ_DAOLKE010000125.1:0-7092 GCF_035331805.1 Plasticicumulans sp.
GGCGGCGGTCGAGGCGGCGCTGGCCGCGACCGGGCTGGCCGCGCATGCGCAGCGTCAGGTCGCAACGTTGTCCGGCGGCGAGCGCCGGCGGCTCGGCTTCGCGACGCTGCTGGCGCAGGACCCGGCCGTGCTGCTGCTCGATGAGCCGACCAATCACCTCGACCTCGGTTATCAGGTGCGCCTGCTCGATGCGCTGGCCGCGCGCGTCGCCGCCGAGGGGCGCGGCTGGATCATGGTCAGCCACGACGCGACGCTGGTCGCGCGCTTCTGCACGCATGTACTGCTGGTCTACGGCGATGGCCGCACCGCCACCGGCGGGCCGCAGCTGCTGTGCCCGCAGCAGCTGTCGGCGCTGTACGGCCACCCGGTGCTGCGCCTCGACGGACCGCTCGGACCGGTGTTCGCGCCGGGCTGAGGGCAGCAGGCAGCGTCTATGCTCCCGGCTCCTCACGCTTTTTCCCCAGCCTTGCAGGAGTTTCGCCGATGACGCTTCCGCCCGAGGATCGCTCCCGTCGCCAGTTCCTGAGCGCGCTCGCCGCCGCCGGCTTCGCTGCAGCGGTGCAGCCGGTCTGTGCCGATACCATCCTGACGCCGACCGACGGCCTCGATGCCGGCATGGACCGCGTCGCCGCCAACGACGGTTTCCTGCCGGTCTACCGCGCCGTGCCGCAGGGCAGGAAGAACCTGCCGCTGATCCTGGTCGTGCAGGAGATCTTCGGCCTGCACGAGCACATCAAGGACATCTGCCGGCGGCTGGCGCGGCTCGGCTACTGCGCGATCGCGCCCGACCTGTACTACCGCCAGGGCGACGCGACCAAGGTCAGCGACATCCCGACGCTGCTGAAGACCATCGTCGCCTTCGTGCCCGACGAACAGGTGCTGCGCGACCTCGATACCGTCGTGCGCTGGGCGCAGGGCAGCGGTTATTACGATGGCCACCGGCTCGGCATCACCGGCTTCTGCTGGGGCGGGCGCATCACCTGGCTGTACTGCGCGCACAACCCGCAGGTGCGCGCCGGCGTGGCGTGGTACGGCAAGCTCGAAGGCGAGGAGACGGCGATGACGCCGCAGCACCCGATCAATATTGCCGACTCGCTGCAGGTGCCGGTGCTCGGCCTGTACGGCGGGCAGGACGCCGGCATCCCGCAGGATTCGCTCGGGCGCATGCGCAGCCGCCTCGCCTCGGCGCACAGCCAGTCCGAGATCGTCATCTATCCGGACGCCCCGCACGCGTTCAATGCCGACTACCGCCCGAGCTACCGCAAGGCTGCGGCCGAGGACGGCTGGCGGCGCATGCGCGAGTGGTTCTCGGTGCACGGCGTCAACGTCTGAAGCCCGGTCTGCCTGTCCGGCCGGCAGGACGCGGTTCCGCCGGCCGTTGCTCCCGAAATCCGCTCCCGCGAGGATCGCGTCCTGCCGCTGCGGCTGCGAATCCGCATGGCGGTCCGCAGCCGGCAGGCGGACGCTCACGCGCATTTCCAACCCCTGCGCGGAGCCTGCGATGGACACCCTGAAGCTGCTGTTTTCGGACTGGACCGGCATCCTGTCGGCGCTGGTCATCCTCTTCATGCTCGGCATGGGCGTGTATTTCGGCTGGCTGTTCATCGGCAGTTCGGGCGACGGGCCGAAGTCCTGATCCGGGCTGCCGGCCGTCGTGCCCGGGCTGCATCCTCCGGGACCGGCCCGGCTTTCGCGATGCGGGCCGGTCGACGGACGTTCGAGCGCGTCCGCCGGATGCAAGGACCTGATGCATTCCCGCTTGCAGTGCGCCGCTTCCGGTTTCCGGACGGTGCCGGCCGGTTTCCGCATCCTTCACCGCCATGCCCCGGTGGTTTCCGGTAATTCCGCATCAGGATTTGGCAGTGATTGCGATCCGGCGGATTCCCCAGTGAATCTCCGGCGAGCTTCCGGGCAGGAAATCGCCGATGCCGCCATCGGTCGCCCGCATCCGGATCGTCATCCGATGCGAATGGACAATTGCCGCAGCGCAAGAACGGATATCGTTTCGCGGGAGATGTCCGGCCGGAATCGTCCCGAATGGCGGGTCCGGAATGCCATGAGCCGTCTGATACCCATCACGACTTGAATGCCCGGTCATTTCATTCCCTTCCCCCTCGCCGGGAAGGGATGGGAGAGCGGGGGATAAACCACGCATTCACGCGGGATCGGCCTGAGCGGTACATCAGTGCGCATTGCGGACCGTGCCGGATTCCGCGGTCAGCAATGGCCATGCCGCGAACGGCCCGACGCCTGTCCGCCGAAACACCTGAAACTGAAGGGTTTGCAGCAGTTGCCTGCCGCCTGCGCCGGAGCGCCGCGACGCGCGCCTCCGCGGGCAGGCGCCGAGGGCGGACGGACCGGATGCGCACCACCGGCTCCGCTTGCGGCCTCCCCGCAGGTCCACCACGGCGGCTTCCGGTATCCGCACGGCATTGCACGGACCTCAAGCCCTGCGCAGATGCCTGCCTATGCAGACATCCAGTATCAGCCATACGGATTTAATCGTGAGTTAGCCGCTTCACCGGCCGCATGCCGATCGACAAAGCCAGAGCCGGCGCAGGTTTAGCGGTGCGGCGAGCGGCCGCGTGCACGTGTCCGCCGGCTGTCGCAACCGTGTAACAGCGTGTAATCGCCTGAACTTGAACGGGCTTTCCGGGTTCATGATCAAAAAATCCATAACGAGAACCCTGCCGTGCCGGTCCCCCCTGTGTCCGCCGGTCCTGCCCGAGACTTCCCCCCATGCCGCAATCCCGCAAATCCGAATGGCCGCTGATCCTCGGGCTGGTGCTGCCATTGTCGCTGGTCGCCGTCACGCTCAGCGGCTGCGATGAGCCGCAGGCGGCCGTGAAGCCGGCGGCGCCGGCGCCGGTCGAGGTCGGTGTCGTCGAGATCCGCCCCGAGCCGCTGACGCTGACCACCGAACTGCCGGGACGCACCCGCGCGCATCTGGTCGCCGAGGTGCGCCCGCAGGTCGGCGGCATCATCGAGCAGCGGCTGTTCCGCGAAGGCGCCGAGGTCGGCGCCGGCGAGCTGCTGTACCGCATCGATCCGGCGAGCTTCCAGGCGGCGTACGACAGCGCGAAGGCCGCGCTCGCCAAGGCGCAGGCCGACATCCGCTCGGTGCAGCTGAAGGCCGAGCGTTACAAGGATCTGGTGCGCATCAAGGCGGTCAGCGATCAGGACTACGACGACGCGCGTGCGGCGCTCGCGCAGGCGCAGGCCGAGGTCGAGGCCCAGAAGGCCGCGCTCGAGACCGCGCGCATCAACCTCGACTACACGCAGGTGCGCGCGCCGATCGCCGGGCGCATCGGCCGCTCGTCGGTGACGCCGGGCGCGCTGGTCACCGCCGACCAGACCACGGCGCTGGCGACCATCCAGCAGCTCGATCCGGTCTACGTCGATGTGCAGCGCTCCAGCACCGAATGGCTGGAGCTGCAGCAGGCGCTGAAAAGCGGCCGGCTCAGCCACCCCGGTGCCGACGGCAGCATCACCGTGCGCCTGAAGCTCGAAGACGGCAGCGATTACCCGCAGACCGGCAGGCTGCTGTTCTCGGAGGTGACGGTCGATGCCGGCACCGGCGCGATCACGCTGCGCGCCGAATTCCCGAACCCGGACCAGCGCCTGCTGCCGGGCATGTACGTGCGCGCGGTGCTCGAAGAGGGCATCGCGCAGCAGGCGCTGCTGGTGCCGCAGCGCGCCGTCAGCCGCGATGCGCGCGGCAAGGCCAGCGCGCTGGTGGTCAATGCCGACGGCAAGGCCGAGCGCCGCGATCTGGTCACCGAGCGCGCGGTCGGGGACCGCTGGCTGGTGACGACCGGCATCGCCGCCGGCGAGCGCGTGATCGTCGACAACCTGCAGAAGGTCAAGGCCGGTGCGCTGGTGAAGCCGCTGCCGTGGTCGGCGCCGAAGCGGGAAACCGCCGGCCTGCGCCCGCTGACCGATCTCGATCCGATCTGAGCCGGAGCGCGCGACCATGGCCCGATTCTTCATCGATCGCCCGATCTTCGCGTGGGTGATCTCGATCACGATCATGCTCGCCGGCGCGCTGGCGATCTTCACGCTGCCGATTGCCCAGTACCCCGACATCGCGCCGCCGACCGTCGCGATCAACGCCACCTATCCCGGCGCCTCGGCCAAAACCATCGAGGACTCGGTGACGCAGGTCATCGAGCAGAACATGAAGGGCATCGACGGGCTGCAGTACATGAGCTCGAACAGTTCGTCCGCCGGCACCGCGCGCGTCGAGCTGACCTTCTCGGCCGACACCAACCCCGACATCGCCCAGGTGCAGGTGCAGAACAAGCTGCAACTGGCGCTGGCGCTGCTGCCGCAGGCCGTGCAGTCGCAGGGCGTGACCGTCACCAAGTCGGCGAACAGCTTCCTCGCCGTCTACGCCTTCGTGTCCGATCGCGACGACGTGACCGGCACCGACATCGCCGATTTCGTCTCGAACCAGGTGCTCGACCCGATCAGCCGCATCGACGGCGTCGGCGAGACGACGCTGCTCGGCGCCAGGTACGCGATGCGCATCTGGCTCGATCCGGCGAAGCTCGTGAAGTACGCGCTGACGCCGGCCGACGTGAAATCGGCGATCGAGGCGCAGAACACGCAGGTCGCGGTCGGCCAGCTCGGCGACCTGCCGGCCGCGCCCGGCACCGGTCTGAACGCGACCATCAACGCCCGCAGCCGCCTGCAGACGCCGGAGCAGTTCCGCGCCATCGTGCTGCGCAGCGCCACCGACGGCGCCACCGTGCGCCTGTCCGATGTTGCGCGCGTCGAGGTCGGCGCCGAGAGCTACTCGGTGCTGGCGCGCTTCAACGGCCGCCCGGCCGCCGGCCTCGCGATCCGGCTCGCCTCGGGCGCCAACGCACTCGCGGTCGCCGAGGCCGCCGAGGCGAAGATCCGCGAACTGGAGCGCTTCTTCCCGTCCGGCATCCGCGCCGTGATCGCCAACGACACCTCGCCGTTCGTGCGCCTGTCGATCGAGGAAGTGGTCAAGACGCTGATCGAGGCGGTCGTGCTGGTGTTCGGCGTCATGTACCTGTTCCTGCAGAGCTGGCGCGCGACGCTGATCCCGACCATCGCCGTGCCGGTCGTGCTGCTCGGCACCTTCGGCGTGCTCGCCGCGCTCGGTTACTCGATCAACACGCTGACGCTGTTCGCGATGGTGCTGGCGATCGGCCTGCTGGTCGATGACGCCATCGTCGTCGTCGAGAACGTCGAGCGCGTGATGGCGGAGCAAAAGCTTTCGCCGCTCGAAGCCACGCGCCGGTCGATGGACCAGATCAGCGGCGCGCTGATCGGCATCGCGCTGGTGCTGTCGGCGGTGTTCGTGCCGATGGCCTTCATCCAGAGTTCCAGCGGCGTCATCTACCGGCAGTTCTCGGTGACCATCGTCTCGGCGATGGCGCTGTCGGTGCTGGTGGCGCTGACGCTGTCGCCGGCGCTGTGCGCGACGCTGCTGCGGCCGCTGCCCGCAGGCCATCACGCCGGCGGCCACGGCCGGCTCGGGCGCGCGTTCGCGGCCTTCAACCGCGGTTTCGGCCGCACGACCGACCGCTATGCCGCGGCCGCCGGCGGCATCGTGCGCCGGCCGCTGCGCTTCGTGCTGCTGTACGTGCTGCTGCTCGGCGTGCTCGGCGTGCTGTTCCTGCGCCTGCCGACGAGCTTCCTGCCCGATGAGGACCAGGGCACGCTGTATGCGCAGATCACGCTGCCGGTCGGCGCGACGCAGGAGCGTGCGCTCGACGTGATCGCCCAGGTCGAGAACTACTTCCTCGACCACGAGAAGGACGCCGTGCGCTCGGTGTTCGCGGTTTCCGGCTTCGGCTTCGGCGGCAACGGCCAGAACGTCGCGACCGCCTTCATCAAGCTGCGCGACTGGAGCCTGCGCGACCGTGACGAGCTGCGCGCCCCGGCGATCGTCGAGCGCGCGACGAAGACGCTCGGGCGCATCCGCGATGCGCAGGTGTTCGTGATGAACCCGCCGCAGATCCGCGGCCTCGGCAACTCGACCGGCTTCGACGTGCAGATGCAGGACAGCGGCGGCGTCGGTCACGAGGCGCTGGTGGCGGCGCGCGAGCGCTTCCTCGAACTCGCACGTCAGGAGCCGCTGCTGACGCGCGTGCGCCCGCAGGGCCTCGATGACACGCCGCAGCTGCAGGTCGACATCGACACCGCCAAGGCCGGCGCGCTCGGGCTGACGATGAGCGAGGTCAACGACGCGCTCGGCACCGCACTCGGCGGCGACTACGTCAACGACTACCTCGATCGCGGTCGCGTCAAGAAGGTCTACGTGCAGGGCGACGCGCCGTTCCGGATGCGGCCCGAGGACATCAGCCGCTGGTACGTGCGCAACGGCGACGGTGCGATGGTGCCGTTCTCGGACTTCTCGCATGCGTACTGGGTCTACGGCTCGCCACGGCTGGAGCGCTTCAACGGCAGCTCGTCGATCGAGATCGTCGGCGAGGCCGCGCCGGGGCGCAGTTCCGGCGAGGCGATGGCGGCGGTCGAGCGGATCATGGGTCAGATGCCGCAGGGCATCGCCTACGAATGGACCGGCCTGTCGCGGCAGGAGCGCCAGTCCGGCTCGCAGGCGCCGTATCTGTACGCGGTGTCGGTGCTCGTGGTGTTCCTGGCGCTGGCGGCGCTGTACGAGAGCTGGTCGATTCCGTTCGCGGTGCTGCTGGTCGTGCCGCTCGGCGTCATCGGCGCGGTCACGGCCACCGAGCTGCGCGGGCTGGAGAACGACGTGTACTTCCAGGTCGGGCTGCTGACGACGATCGGCCTGTCGGCGAAGAACGCCATCCTGATCGTCGAGTTCGCGCACGAGCTGCAGCGCAAGGGCATGGGCCTGATCGAGGCGACGCTGTCGGCCGCGCACCAGCGCCTGCGGCCGATCGTGATGACCTCGGCGGCGTTCATGCTCGGCGTGCTGCCGCTCGCGATCAGCACCGGCGCCGGCTCCGGCAGCCGGCATTCGATCGGCACCGGCGTGCTCGGCGGCATGCTGTCGGCAACCGTGCTGGCGCTGTTCTTCGTGCCGCTGTTCTTCGTGCTGGTGCGCCGCTACCTCGGCGGGCGCGAGCGTGC
>NZ_DAOLKE010000125.1:7192-9592 GCF_035331805.1 Plasticicumulans sp.
TCGTGCCGCTGTTCTTCGTGCTGGTGCGCCGCTACCTCGGCGGGCGCGAGCGTGCTGCCGCGGTCTCGGTGCCCGAAGCCACGCCCCCGACCCTGCCTGCCCACACCGGAGACGCCCGATGAAGCGCAAGCGTCTGCGCCCGCCTGCCGTCGCGCTGGCCGCCGTGCTCGCGAGCGGCTGCATGAACCTCGCCCCCGACTACGTGCGTCCGTCGCTGCCGGTCGCCGATGCCTGGCCGGCCGGCACGAAACCGCCGGTGGCACAGCCGCTGCCGGCCCCGGTCTGGCGCGATTACTACCGCGATCCGCGCCTGCGCCAGCTGATCGAGACCGCGCTCGCCGACAACCGCGACCTGCGTCTGGCGGCGCTCGACATCGACAAGGCGCGCGCGCTGTACCGCGTGCAGGCCGCCGAAGCGCTGCCGCAGGTGAACGCCGGCCTGTCGCAGAGCGCGCAGCGCACGCCCGGCCAGCTGTCGCAGAGCGGCCGGGCGACGGTGTCGCGCCAGTACACGGCGCAGCTCGGCGTCAGCGCCTGGGAGCTCGATCTGTGGGGGCGGCTGAAGAACCTCGAAACCCAGGCGCTGGAAAGCTACTTCTCCAGCGCCGAGGCGCGACGCGCGACGCAGCTGACGCTGATCGCCGAGGTCGCCAATGCCTGGCTGACGCTCGCCGCCGACCGCGAGCGGCTGGCGCTGGCGCGCGAGACGCTAGCCAGCCAGCAGGCCTCGTACCGGCTGACCGAGCGCACGGTCAGCTCCGGCATCGGCTCGGGGCTCGATCTGGCGCAGGCGCGCACCAGCGTCGAGACCGCGCGCGGCGATGTCGCGACCTACTCGGCGCAGGTCGAGCAGGACCGCAACGCGCTGCGCCTGCTGCTCGGCAGCGAGCCGCCGGAAAACCTGCTGCCGGACAAGCTGCCGGCCGATGCCGCGACGCTCGCCGAGGTGCCGGTCGGCCTGCCGTCCTCGGTGCTGCTGCAGCGGCCCGACATCCTCGCCGCCGAGCACACGCTGATCGGCGCCAACGCCAGCATCGGCGCCGCACGCGCGGCCTTCTTCCCGACCATCACGCTGACCGGAGCCGGCGGCAGTGCCAGCGCCCGGCTCGGTTCGCTGTTCTCGGGCGCCAGCGGCTTCTGGAGCTTCGCGCCGTCGATCAGCCTGCCGATCTTCGATGGCGGCGCGAACCAGGCCAATCTCGACGCTGCGAAGGTCGATCGCGACATCGCCGTCACCACCTACGAGAAGACCATCCAGACCGCCTTCCGCGAGGTCGCCGATGCGCTGGCGACGCGCTCGACGATCCAGGACCGCCTGAGCGCCCAGCGCGCGCTGGTCGATGCCAGCGCCGACAGCTACCGGCTGTCCGAAGCGCGCTTCCGCCGCGGCGTCGACAGCTACCTGAGCACGCTCGACTCGCAGCGCTCGCTGTACTCGGCGCAGCAGAACCTGATCAGCGTGCGGCTGGCGCGGCTGTCGAACGGCGTCGATCTGTACAAGGTGCTCGGCGGCGGGGCGGGGGAGACGGAAGCGACAGGTGTGGTCGGCATGGGGCTGACCCTGAATCGCTGAGGCGAGCCGTCAGGATCGACGAGCGGTTCGCCGTCGTGCAGCGGCGAGTGCGAGTGCGAGTGCGGCGCTGCCGAGCAGTGCCGCGGTCGGTGGCGTGTCGATCTGCAAGGTTCCGAGGATCTGGAAACTCTGTTCGGGATGAACAAGCAGGGCCGGCTTCCAACCGACGAAGGGATCGGTGAACGGATCGTCGTCCAGCAGCAGCGTCTGGCTGCTGCCGTTGTCCGGTGCGCCCGACCAGGTCGTGCCGATACTGCCGGACAGGCCCAGCCAGTAGTCGCCGGCAGCGAGCATCAGGGCGCCGATGTCCAGTGTGTAGCGATAGCGGGTGGTGGTCGCTGTCGTGCCGAGGAAGGTGCGGACAGCCGTACCGCTGCCTTCCAGCAGCAGCGCCCCCGGCTTGCTGCTGTTGTCGGCATAGATCCGCCATGCGAAGTCGCTCGGCACGAAGCGTTCGGTGCCGGCGAACGTGACCGTATCGATGAGGGCAGCCGCCGCCAGCCGGAAATCCTGCGCGATGACGGTTTCATCCAGCCGGATGCCGCCGGCTGCACTTTCGGGACCGTTGTCGTAAAGCAGCATGGCAGTGGCAGGCTGCAGCGAGGACAGCAGCAGAGCCAGGTATGCATAACGTCGGGGCAGGGCGGGCGGCATGATGACGAGACTCCGGTGGCAACGGCACCCGGAGCGTAGCTCCTGTCATTCTGGTCATGAAAATCAATACGGTATGGGCAAGGTGGTGCATTCGGTGCCGTCCGCTGGAGTCTCGGCGCAGCGCCACACCCGGAACCCCGCATCCCCGTCCCAGTCCGGAAACTCCGCCCGCA
>NZ_DAOLKE010000126.1:0-9572 GCF_035331805.1 Plasticicumulans sp.
ACCGACGGCGGCCGTCCACAGCGAGCTGCCGTCCAGGCGCGCCTGCGCGCGCAGTTCTTCGAGCGTGCGCTCGCCGAGGCCGCGCAGCGGCACGTTGACGACGCGCTCGAACGAGGCGTCGTCGTGACGGTTGACGAGCAGGCGCAGGTAGGCGAGCGCGTCCTTGATCTCGGCGCGCTCGAAGAAACGCTGGCCGCCGTAGACGCGATACGGCATGCCACGCGCGAGCAGGGCTTCCTCGAACAGGCGCGACTGCGCGTTCGAGCGGTACAGGATGGCGTTGTCGGCGCGCCGGCCGCCGGCGCCGACCCACTGCTCGATGCGCTCGACGACGAAGCGCGCCTCGTCGTAGTCGTTGTAGGCGGCGTAGAAGTCGATCGGCACGCCGTCGGCGCCGTCGGTCCAGAGCGTCTTGCCGAGCCGCCCGGCGTTGCGGGCGATCAGCGCGTTGGCGGCCTTCAGGATCGTCGCGCTCGAACGGTAGTTCTGTTCGAGGCGCACGGTCTGCGCGCCGGGGAAGTCCTGCTCGAAGCGCTGGAGGTTCTCGATGCGCGCGCCGCGCCAGCCGTAGATCGACTGGTCATCGTCGCCGACGATGAACACGTCGCCGCTGCCGCCGGTCAGCAGCCGCAGCCAGGCGTACTGGATGCGGTTGGTGTCCTGGAACTCGTCGACCAGCACGTGCCGGAAGCGCTCGCGGTACTGGCGCAGCAGGGGCTCGTTGTCGCGCAGCGTCTCGTGCATGCGCAGCAGCAGCTCGCCGAAATCGACGACGCCGGTCTGCGCGCAGTGCTGCTCGTAGGCGGCATAGATGCGGATCAGCTGGCGGCGCGCGGCGTCGGCGTCCTCGGTGTCGAGGTGCTGCGGCCGGCGGCCCTCGTCCTTCTGCGCGTTGATGAACCATGCGGCCTGGCGCGGCGTGAGCACCTTCTCGTCGATTTCGAGCGCACGCAGCACGCGCCTGAGCACGCGCAGCTGGTCGTCGGCATCGAGAATCTGGAAGCCCTGCGCAAGCCCGGCCTCCTGCCAGTGCCGGCGCAGCCAGCGGTGCGCGATGCCGTGGAAGGTGCCGATCCAGAGCCCGGAGGCCTGGAATTCGAGCTGGCGCTCGATGCGCGCGCGCATCTCGGCCGCGGCCTTGTTGGTGAAGGTGACGGCGAGGATGGCCCACGGACTGGCGTTCTCGACCGCCAGCAGCCAGGCGATGCGCTGCACCAGCACGCGGGTCTTGCCGGAGCCGGCACCGGCGAGCACGCGCAGCGGTCCGGGCGGCGCGGTGACCGCGGCGCGCTGCGCATCGTTGAGGTGTTCGAGGATGGGGGTCACGTCCATGCCGGCGATTGTACCGGCATCGGGCGCCACGCTGGCCGCCCTGCCCGGCCACGGCGCTGACGCGGCCGGGCACACCGCGCCCGAAACAATTCCTGCCGCGGCGAATTCACATTCGCATCCTGCATTCGCAGATTGCAGCCGATGCAATCCGCAGGAATCCGGAAAGGCTTTTACCGCAGATCGAGCGCAGCGGAAAAGACCATCCGGCGGCCGAATCTCAAACCCGTGTTTCGGCGTCACCAGACGCCACGAACCGGCACGCAGCAATTCGCACGCGAATTCAACGAATGGTTGCACGTCACGATCCGTCACCGCCCGCCGGTATTGCATTTGCTGCCGGATCGCTGAAATGACGCAAAGCACCAGAACGACGGTGCACGGCATCGATTTCCTGCAGGCAGGTGTGACATGGACAAGCGTTTCGTTGGCAATCTCGTTGCAATCGCCGTGGCCGGCCTCGTGCAGCACGCGGCCGTCGCCGCACCGCTGACCGCCGGCGAGGTACTGGGCCAGTTCAATGCCGTGATCTTCGGCAACCTGAACTCGAACTCCGAGATCGAGGGCCGCACGCTGGTCGGCGGCAACCTGCTCGGCACCGGCTCGACCTACGCGACGCGCACGCTGCCGGCCTCGGGCTACGCGGCGCTGACGGTCGGCGGCAACGTCGTTGCCAATGGCTATGTCAACGTCAACAGCGGCGGCAGCGCCGCGGTCGCCGGCAACGTCAAGTACATGAACATGAATGGCGGCACGGCGTATATCGGCGGCAACGTCACCGGCACCGTCAATGGCAGCAAGGTGACCGGCGCCAGCGTCACGGTGCCGGATTTCAGCCAGACCATGCTTGATCTGGCCGCGCAATTACAGATGCTGAGCGCCAACAGCTCGATCAGCGTCGCCAGCAATCGCGCCACCTTCAATGCCGCGCCGGATGCCGACGGACTCGCGGTGTTCGACATCACCGACAGCAACTTCTTCAACGGCATCGGCGAAATCGCCTTCAACCTCAATGGCGCGCGCACCGTCATCGTCAACGTCGATCTCACGTCGGCGACGATTGCCGAGAATTTCCTCGGCGGCGCCGCCACCGCGGTTGCCGACAAGGTGCTGTGGAATTTCAGCGCCGCCACCAGCCTCGCCTTCAACGCCGAATTCGGCGGCAGCGTGCTGGCGCCGCAGGCCTCGGTCAGCAACAGCATCAGCCTCGACGGCACGCTGATCGCCGCGTCGCTGACCCAGCGCGGCGAACTGCACCAGTATTCGTTCACCGGCACGCTGCCGGGCCTGAGCGCGCCGCCGGCGACGGCGCTGCGCATCGACGAACCGGCCGGCTGGGCACTGCTCGGCGCCTCGGCCATCGCCGGCCTCGCGACACGCCGTCGCCGTCGCTGAACCGCCCGGTTTCCCGCCCGCCACGGCCGCCCCCGCCCGGGAGCGGCCGTTCCGTTTTCCGCGTCCTTCCCTCCTGAGCAGGCCACGGGCTGCGCCTCTTCCGGAACGCGGCAGCGATCCCGGCGGTCACAGCGCGCAGATGCCCGGCCACGCAAGCCGGTTGCGTCAGCGCGCAGACGGATCAGCCGGCCCGGAGCCGGTGCGCTCCGGACGCCGTCCGATTCCGCCCCATACCCCCCGTGGAGGTGTTGCGATGGTTCTTTCGTCCCTGATCTTTGGTGAACGCTCCCTGTCCAAGGTCGCCGGCCTGTTCGATACCGCCGACGAAGCCCGCTCCGCCGCGAACACGGTGCGCAGCGAAACCGGCATGTCCGACGGGCAGGTCATGCTCGTGCAGCCCAACGATGCCGCCTTCGGCCGCAAGCTCGAACCCGAGCAGCGGCGCATCCCGGCGACGCTGATCCGCACGCACGTCGTGTTCGGCGCCATCGGTCTCGGTCTCGGGGCGCTGATCGCGCTGACGCTGATGCTGTTCGGCGTCGATGCCGTGACCTCGAACGCGCTGATCGCGCTGGTGGTGTTCAGCGTCATGGGCCTGATGCTCGGCCTGATGTTCGGCGGCTTCCTGTCGCTGCGCCCGGATCACGACGTGGTCATCAGCGCCGTGATGTCGGCGACCCGCCACGGCCACTGGGCGGTGGTCGCGCATCCGCTCGACGAGGCGCAGAAGGACAGCGCGGTACGGGCGATGGAGCACACGCACGCGACGAAGGTCGTCAAGACCTTCTGATCCGGCCCCCTGATCCCGTCTTTCCCATGCGGCCCATCCCCGGACGGGGGTGGGCTTTTTCATGAGCGCGATGGCGGCACGGCGGGCGACGATCCGGTCCCCGCCGTGCATGGCGGGTCATACCGATCACACGTGAATGCGTTGTTGATCCCCCTCTCCCCAACCCCTCCCCCGCGAGGGGGGAGGGGCTGAAAAGACCGGATGTTCAGTGGTGACTGATATCAGCCGGCCGTGCGGCTGCGGCGGCGTGCGCCGGCCAGCCCGAGTGCGCCGAGCGCCAGCAGCGCCGCCGAAGCCGGCTCCGGCACCGGCGTGATCGCCAGGCCGTTCAGCGTGCCGAGGGCGCCGTCGAAGTTGCCGACCAGCGTTGCCGCACCGCTGCCGAGGTCGATCGTATACAGCCCGGCCATGCCGCCGACCGTCAGCAGGCCGTAGGCGGTGTTCGTGCCGGTGCCGCCGTTGAAGAGGATGTCGAAGCCGATGTCCTGACCGGCATCGACGCCGAGGCTGCCGATTGTGCTCAGCGTGCCGGCGTTGTTGCCGAGCGTGGCGAGGATGTCGAGCGCGGCATCGAACACGTACTGCACCGTCGAGCCCGGCGTGCCGACCAGCATGCTGTTGGTATAGGCGTTGGCGCTGACCGTCGGATTCGTGCCGTTGTTGGGATCCCCGGCCACGTAGAACAGGTTGGTCGCCAGCGTCTCGCCGCCGGTGTTCGGGTTGTAGACGATGTTGGCCTCGTTCTCGCTGACGATGCGCGCCCGGTCGATGGTCGGGTTGAAGTCGAGGCCGACCTGGCGGGTGTCGGTCGGGAAGGCTGCCGGCGTGCTGGCGAGCGTCGTGACGCCGGTCGTGGTGTCGATGGTCACGAACTGGTCCGTGCCGTCGTCATAGCCGTACAGCGTGCCGTTCAGCGGCCGGAAGTCGATGTCATCGAGCATCGACACGGCACCGCTCAGCGTCACCGCGCTCAGCACGGAGCCGGGTGTGCTCACGTCGAACGCGTACAGCGTGCTGCCGTTGTTGCCGAGGACGTAGCCGATCGGCGCAGCGGCGGCCGTGCCGCAGGCAAGGCTCAGGGCGACGGCGAGGGTCAGTTTCTTGGGCATGGCGGGCTCCCGGGAGTGAGGGACAGACTTCCTGCGGACCCTGCGGACGGGTCACGCCTCCCCGGATGCGGACCGCCGCCGCAGACGGATGCAACATGACGCAAAATTCATCACGCGTGATGAATCCCGCACCAGACCGTCGCAGCCCGCCCGGAATCCGCGGCCGGAACCCTTGCGGATCAGCCGGCTGCCGCAACGCTGCGGACGGTTTCCGCCTGCCCGCTGCGCCGTCGTCGCTGCGGACACCGCCCTGCCGGCCCAACGCCGCCGGAAAGCGCCGGAAAAAATCAGGGCCGGATGCATCCGGGATGCCTCCGGCCCGTTGTCCGGCCCCGCGTGCCGTCGGCGATGCGGGCGACGCCGGTCCCGTCAGGTGCTGCAGACCTGATTGCGGCCGGCGCGCTTGGCCTCGTACAGCGCGCGGTCGGCGGCTTCGAGCAGTTCGATGTGGCGATTCTCGAACAGCGGCTGCAGGCCGGCGCAGCCGGCACTGATGGTCACGAACGCGGCCGTCTTCGAGGTGGCGTGCGGGATGCGCCGCTGCTCGATCGCGGCGCGGATGCGCTCGGCGACCGCGACCGCGCCATCGACATCGCAGGCCGGCAGGATCGCCGCGAACTCCTCGCCGCCGTAACGCGCGGCCAGATCGCCGCCGCGCGGCAGCGCCTCGGCCAGTGCCGCCGCCACCTGGCGCAGGCAGTCGTCGCCGAGGCCGTGGCCGTAGTGGTCGTTGTAGAGCTTGAAGTGATCGACATCGAGCAGCACCACCGACAGCGGGCTTTCGGTGCGCGTCGCGCGCCGCCATTCGAGGTCGAGCACCTCGTCGAAGCGGCGGCGGTTGGCGATGCCGGTCAGGCCGTCGAGGTTGGCGAGCTGCTCCAGCAGGTCGGTGCGGCGCTTGAGGTTGACGTGCGTGCGCACGCGCGCGCGCACCAGCGGCAGGTCGAAGGGCTTGGTGATGTAGTCGACGCCGCCGACGTTGAAGCCGTGCTCCTGGCTCGACACCTCGTTGCGCGCCGAGACGAAGATCACCGGAATGTCGCGGGTCGCCGCGTCTTCCTTGAGCTGGCGGCAGACTTCGTAGCCGTCCATCTCCGGCATCATCACGTCGAGCAGGATCAGGTCCGGCAGCTCGTCGTTGCGGGCGATCAGCTCCAGCGCCCGCGGACCGCTGGTTGCGAAGCGCACGCGGTACTGCGGGCTCAGCGCCTCGGCGAGCAGCGTGATGTTGGCCGGGGTGTCATCGACGACCAGCACGTAGGCCGGTCGGGCGAGGTGGGTGATGGGGCTCATCTCGGGTACGCGTCGGTTCGGAAATCGGAATCAGGGGGTCGTATCGGCGGCCAGCAGGTCGCAGCGGCCGGCACGCAGGATTTCATCGAGCGTGGCCTCGGCCGCGTCGTAGTCGAGCTGGTCGATCTGGCGCAGCAGCGCGGTGCGCAGCGCCGGCGTCGTGTAGCCGGCCAGCGCCGCATCGAGCGCCTGCTGCAGCTCCAGCGGCACGATCGCGAACTCCTGCAGCAGGCCGCGCAGCTGCGTGGCAAGGCCCGCCACCCGGGCGGGATCGGCCACCGCGGCCGGGGCCGGGGCCGGCACGTCCTTCAGCCCCAGCGCCAGTGCCGTCAGCACCTGCTGCAGCTCATCGAGAAACGCCATCGGTTCGATCGGCGCGCCGCCGTGCAGGGCGGCTTCCAGGCTCCGGCCCTGGCGGCCCAGCGCCGGACTGCCGACGCCCGGCGCCAGCCCGGCGATGCTGTGCACCAGCCGCTCGGCCTCGTCGTGCCGGCCTGCGGCCAGCGCCGCCTGCAGGCGCTGCGGCGCGTCGCTGAAATCCCGCTGGAAGCGCTGCAGCACGCGGCGCAGGAAGCCCCAGTCGTGATCGCTCAGCGTGACGGCCGCCGTCAGGTCCAGGCCGTCGATCGCAAACGGCGGCGTTGCGGTCTGGGGCGGCGGCGGCCCGGCTTCGGCCGTGGTGCGCGGGGCGATGCAGCCGAGCAGCGCCGTGGCCAGTTCCTCGGCATCGATCGGCTTGGCGATGTGGCCGTTCATGCCGGCGGCGCGCGTCGCCTCGCGATCCTGCGCCAGCGCCGCGGCGGTCATCGCGAGGATCGGCAGCGTGCGCCCGCGCTCGGTGGCGCGGATGCGGCGCGTGGCTTCGAGGCCGTCCATGCCGGGCATGTGCAGGTCCATCAGCACCACGTCGTAGGTCCGGGTCGCGACCTTGTCGACGGCTTCGCGGCCGTTTTCGGCGACATCGGCAATCAGCCCCATGCGCGACAGAAACTCCTGCGCCACCAGCCGGTTGGTCGGGAAGTCCTCGACCAGCAGCACGCGGGCGCCGCGGATCGTGCGCGTCATCTGCTGCAGCGCCCGGCCGGAAGGCACGCGGCGCTGCCTTGCCGACGTGCTGCCGTGCTGCAGGCCGATGACGGTATCGAACAGGTGCGAGGGGATCACCGGCTTGTCGAGCACGGCATCGAGCACGCCGTCGCCGACGGCGCCGAGCACGTGCTCGCGGCCGTAGGCGGTGACCATGACCACGATCGGGGCCGGAGCCAGCATGCCGCTGGCCATGTGCCTGCGCACCTCGCGCGCCATCGCCACGCCGTCGAACTCCGGCATCTGCCAGTCGACCAGCAGCAGCCCGAACGGCCGGCCGGCAGCGGCCGCGGCATCGAGCGCGGCCAGACCTTCGGCGGCGCTGGCGGCCAGCGTCACCTCGAAGGCCCAGGATTCGAGGATGCGCTCCAGCACCAGCCGCGAGGTTTCCTGATCATCGACCACCAGCGCCCGCGTGCCGCGCAGGCTGGACGGGTCGCGGTGGCGCAGGGCGTGCCGGCCGTAGCCGAGGCGCACCGTGAACGTGAAGGTGCTGCCCTCGCCCGGCGTGCTGTCGACGCGGATGTCGCCGCCCATCAGCGCCACCAGCCGCCGGCAGATCGCCAGTCCGAGGCCGGTGCCGCCGTACTTGCGCGAGGTCGAGCTGTCGGCCTGCGAGAAGGCTTCGAACAGCTTCGTGCACTGCTCGCCGCTCATGCCGATGCCGGTGTCGCGCACGGCGATGCGCAGCTCCAGGTGGTTGTCGCCCTGGCTGGCGATGTCGACCCGCACGTGGATGATGCCGCGCTCGGTGAACTTCACGGCGTTGCCGATCAGGTTGTTGATGACCTGGCCGAGGCGCAGCGGATCGCCGTACAGCAGCTCGGGTACGGTCGGTGCCACGTCGAACACCAGCTCGACGCCCTTCTCGTCGGTGCGCACCGAGAACAGGTCGGCAGCGGTGTCGAGCAGCTCGTCGAGGTTGAAGTCGGTGACTTCCAGCGTCAGCGCCCCGGCCTCGATCTTCGAATAGTCGAGGATGTCGTTGAGGATGCCGAGCAGCGCCCTTGAGGAGGTGTAGATCTTGCCGAGGTAGTCGCGCTCGCGGCGGTTCAGCTCGCCGTCGAGCAGCAGCTGGCAGAGGCCGAGGATCGCGTTCATCGGCGTGCGGATCTCGTGGCTCATGTTGGCGAGGAAGTCGGACTTGGCCCGGCTCGCCGCCTCGGCGGCATCGCGCGCATCGAGCAGCCGGGTTTCGAGCACGCGCTGGGCGGTGACGTCCTGATTGACGCCGACCAGGCGCAGCGCCCGGCCTGCGGCATCGCGCTCGACGACCGAGGCCGCGCGAATCCAGCGCAGCTCGCCCGAGGGCAGCACGATGCGGAACTCGGTGTCGAAGCTGTCGGTTCCGGCCACCGCTGCCGCGAGCAGGGCCTCCAGCCTTTCGAGGTCCCCGGGATGACAGCGGTCGTGCCAGATCTGGTAGGGCAGCACGGCGATGCGCTCGTGCTCCGGCAGGTGGTACAGCCGGAACATCCAGTCGTCCCACAGCAGCGTGTTGCTGACGACATCCCACTCCCAGACACCGATGCCGGCGGCATCGGTGGCCAGCTGCAGCCGGTCGCGCATCTTGCGCACCAGTGCCTCGGAGTGCTTGCGCTCGGTGATGTCGCTGACGATGGCCTGCACCCAGGTCACGCCGTCCTCGAAGAACGGGCTCAGACTGACCTCGACCGGGAACACGCTGCCGTCGCGCCGCTGCGCGTACAGGTCGCGGCCGCTGCCCATCGTGCGCCCGCTCGGCACCTGCATGTAGTGCTCGCGCTCCGCGACGTGGCGTGTCCGCATGGCCGCCGGCAGCAGTTCGTCGATGCTGCGCCCGCGCAGATCCTCGACCGTGTAGCCGAACATGCGCGCCAGCGCCGGATTGACCAGATCGATGCGCCCGTCCGGCCCGACCACCAGCAGGCCGTTGATGTTGCCCTCGACCACCGAGCGGTAGCGCGTCTGCGCCGCATGCAGGCGCACGGCGGCGAGCGCCTGCTCGCGCGCCAGCGCCGCGCCGGTTTCGGCGCGCGCCCGCCCGGCCAGTGCAAAGGCGAGTGCGAGCGACAGCAGCGAATGCACCAGCAGCAGCGCGGCGGTGATGCTGCCGACCGCCAGCCAGACCTCGTGACGCTGCTGCGCCAGCCGTGCCGCCGGAACCTGCGTCAGCGCGATGAACTCCGGGGCCGTGCCGCTCAGCATCTTGCCCGCCGTGCTGGCGAGACTGATCCGCCGCCAGGTCCACAGGCCTTCCGCATCCTCGACCTGCCCGGCCGGTGCATTCGCCATCTGCGCCCAGATGCCGGCGTGGCGGGTCGCGAAGCGCTCGCTGCGCCCGAACATGAAGCCGAAGTCCTGTTCCGGCTCGGGGCTGCGCAGGCTGTAGCCGTCGGCATTCAGCAGCGTCACCGGATTGCCGCTGCTGCCGAGGCTGCCCTCGGCGGCATCGAGGATCGGCTGCGCCAGCACGTTGATGATCAGCAGGCCGCGGCGCACGCCCTCGGCATCGTCGACCGGCGTCGCGACGCGCAGCATCGGCTTGTACGGCTCCTCGATGCGGCCGTGCTCGATGTTGAGATCCAGCG